>NZ_JALNTK010000049.1:0-1432 GCF_023161865.1 Pseudoalteromonas sp. 2CM36K | reverse complement strand
ACCTTTAACCTTTAACCTTTAACCTTTAACCTTTAACCTTATATGGACTCCCTAAAGTAATCAATAAACATTCTGTACATAACAAGGTTTAGATGCGCACTTATATACGGGCTATTATTGAGGAGCTACCTCTGCCTCTTTGATGTTTTCGCACCAGCAAACTAATTCTTTGACGCGGCATACGTAAAGCTGCCTAAGGTTAAAACTAGTTGTTGCTGGTCGGTCTAACCTGTTTTACATCGCTCTTATTGATTGCCTATTCTTTTAATTCTGTTATCCGTTATGGCTCTTTTCTATGCCGCTATTGCGGTTGCTTTGTAATTTGTATTATTTTTGATTAACGCATAGGTTGTTCTTACATTTTTGTTTGCCAGCGCTATAGCCGCTACTTTTTTACCCCGCCTTTGTATTATCCCTTTTAGCCATACCTCTTTTTGCGTCCTAGCCTCACGTTTATCTACCCTCGCAATGACCGCTAATGCACCTTGGTATAACGTACTCCGCAATCGTTTATCCGCACTGTATTTGGCTATATGACCAATGACTTCTTTACCACCAGAGCTGTGCTGTTTTGGTGTTAAGCCGATACTGGCAGATGCAGCGCGACCATTTTTAAATATAGCAGGTTGCCCTAGCCTTATGGTTAAGCCTATAGCGCTTAATGGCCCCACACCTTCTAGCATCATTAATTTTTGGCACGTTTCATTATTTTTAACCTCGGCTTCTAGCTTTTTATCGAGATCGGCTATGTATTCAATATGTGTTTTTAGCATTTCAAATGCCATCGCTATGGACTGCCTAAACATTCCTGGCAAGCCATTTTCAGCATCTTCTAATATATCGGGTAACTTCGCTTTTAAATGAGCAATCCCTTTTGCTATGGTAATGCCAAACTCACTTAAGAGACTTCTTATTTGATTTGAACATGAACGGCGTTGAGATACTGCAAGTTCACGCATTCGGTCAACCGACTGTAGTGCTTGCTCTTCAGTGTTAAGAATGCGCGTGCTGGGAACATGAGGCTGTAAGGCTGCAATACTAATTGCTAACGCATCATTTTTGTCGGTTTTTTGCTTTGTTAGAAAGGCTTTAACAGTGCGCGCATGCATGGGTTTTACCGCATGGCCACATTCCATGGCGTAACGACACCAATAATGTGAAGTAGCGCATGACTCCATAGCGGCTAGGCTTGCTTTTTCTTTGCGTAAAATTTCTTGTAATTTCCTCCGGCTAACAGCTTTGTTGTAAATAACTTTCCCATTATGGTCAGTTTTACAAACTTGAAAAACTTCTTTTGCCAAATCAATAGCAAGTATATTACGATAACTCATGTATGGTCTCCTTGGTTTAGTTTTTGGTCGAATTAAAACCGTACTCCAATTATTGGGTGGGAGTCCATACATCTTTAACCTTTAACCTTTAACCTTTAACC
>NZ_JALNTK010000048.1:0-1534 GCF_023161865.1 Pseudoalteromonas sp. 2CM36K | reverse complement strand
AACTGAGCTAATCACCCACATATAAATTAAAACGCTACTATTAAAATAAATAGTACTGGACTTTAACCAGTGAACCTTGCCGTTACTTGTAAATAACGGTGAGCTCTCTTTTTTCTAACTGAGCTAACGCCCCATATAGAATATTAGATACGACACATTAAAATGTGGTGGGTGATACTGGACTTGAACCAGTGACCCTCGCCTTGTAAGGGCGATGCTCTCCCAACTGAGCTAATCACCCACATATAAATTAAAACGCTACTATTAAAATAAATAGTACTGGACTTTAACCAGTGAACCTTGCCGTTACTTGTAAATAACGGTGAGCTCTCTTTTTTCTAACTGAGCTAACGCCCCATATAGAATATTAGATACGACACATTAAAATGTGGTGGGTGATACTGGACTTGAACCAGTGACCCTCGCCTTGTAAGGGCGATGCTCTCCCAACTGAGCTAATCACCCGCATCTAAACAACACCACATTGCTGCGTTGTTGTGGGGCGCTATTATAGATAGAGTTGCAAATGTGTCAACACTTGAATGATAAAAATGTGCTGAATGAAGCTTTTATAAACAATACAGTGCGAACGGTGTTCACTTTATCAACAAACTAATATTAAACGAACAATTGTTAAGCTTAATGTTTATTTAAAGTCGGCGGCGTAGACTAAATAGATATCATTGGTGGTGGGATAAACAATAAAATATTTATGTAATAAAAGGCTAACTTTCAATAATTGTATTGCGTGATACAAATTAGCGGGTAATAAAAGTTATTTAAAGTTTAACATGCCAATGAACAGCGCTTTTTTAGTAGTAAAACAGCACCAAGCTAATTTGCATATAAATGTATACCCTTTAAATCATATTCAAACTCATATTATCGGTTGAATAGGGTACTCAGTCGTATACATGTGGCGAGTACAACAACGTAAAGCGCAACGTGACATCTAAATTAGTATGAAAATCTGTTTTTTAGCACGTATGATAGCCAGTTTGTTGAAATTTAAACCATTTAAATAATGTCGCATAAAAAACTGTTGACTTTATTTTGGGGGGTGCATAGAATGCGCCCCGCACTAAGCGATACACGACGTGATTATTACCGAGCGTATTGAATAAGTTGGGGCTATAGCTCAGCTGGGAGAGCGCTTCGCTGGCAGCGAAGAGGTCTGCGGTTCGATCCCGCATAGCTCCACCAATTTTTAGTGTTTGTCCTAGGGTAACAGTTTTCTGTGTCCCCATCGTCTAGAGGCCTAGGACACCGCCCTTTCACGGCGGTAACAGGGGTTCGAATCCCCTTGGGGACGCCATTTAACTTTTTAGTTAAAGGCGGTTTTACCGAGAAAATAGCGTAACACATAAAGCTCGAGTCTTTATTTGTATTATACGCCATTACCTTAAAAGCTCAGGATGTGAGTTAAACTAATCGATTGTCCTAGTGACACATACTCTGTGTCCCCATCGTCTAGAGGCCTAGGACACCGCCCTTTCACGGCGGTAACAGGGGTTCGAATCCCCTTGGGGACGCC
>NZ_JALNTK010000047.1:0-1565 GCF_023161865.1 Pseudoalteromonas sp. 2CM36K | reverse complement strand
TGATGTATAGCGATTTGATTTTTTCATAGTTCCAGTTTCTCAAGTTATTGAGTCTCTGGCAAACACGGGGCGATTCAATGCGTTAAACAAAGAAATTGATGATATGTTTCTCAACCAAAATATGTAGCCTCTAAAGGTTGTTCAGGTCAATTCCAGCCGCACATTTAGGTGTTTGATGCGTGCGAATTCGGCAGTTCTTGGGTTCTCGTACGGTCTAACGGAAGCTGCTCTTTAACTTGCAGCACATCCCGTCGCCACTCTAGCAAGTAAAACATGGCTAGATTAAGTGATATCGTTTAAGAGAACGCTTAATTTACAGTAGCTAAATTATTCTCATTGAATTAGCATTTTTTGTCTAGCTGATTGATTTTATTAGCTGAATACTTAAAAGTTGATGTCAGCTCTATCGGTATCATAATAATTTATGTTGTGTGGTTAATTGTAAGCTGAACACTTATAGTATTACGTCATCGAATTAAAAAACAAAGAATGTAGCTTGTATTGTAGGTAATGATTGACCTTGAAGAAAAGTTTGTTGTTTTAGTAAATTAAATAAAAGCGTTAAGTCAGGAAAGTTAGGAATGAGTGCATTAAGGAAGCGTATAGAGTTATTAACTTTAGCCTCTAAAGGTATTAACCCCACAGAAACTGAGTATAACTCATACATCAATGAACTACTTAGTTCAATAAAAAAAGAAGGCTTAATCCATTTCAAACCCGAGAATAATGTAAACGCTGGGATGCAGATAGAACTAACCGATGCAGGACATAAACGATTGGATGAGATGAAGCGTTCCCGATTCCTGATTGGTTGAAATGGGGTTTTCTGTCTGCATTAGTGGCATTTATGGCACTAATCTATAAAATTATGAAAGGGGAGTAGAAATGCACATAGGAGTCAACATGGAGGAATTCATTAGGCTTGCTTGGTGGGGCAGCGGCACCTTGTGCTTTAGTGACGATTGGGCTTTTTCTAGGTGGCGAGAAGACTAAAAGTTCGAATTCTTTTTTAACAAACAAACTATATTATTTGTATTTACAAAGTTGATTATTCACCCTACTTTAGTATTCGCAGGCGTAAGTTCTCTATTCTCACTATCTGACACGGCATTACTTTGTATTGTTTTGCTATCGGCTCTTCCTACTGGTAGTGGAGCATTATGGTAGCTGAATATTATGGAAGAGAGTGCACCTTAACTTCAGATGTCATTTTGCTTTCGAGGGTATTGTCAACGTTAACTATTGCTTTGTTAGTGTACATTTTTTAACTTAACACAAATCTATATCCACTAGAAACGAACGATTTGATCAAACTTCAATGTTATAGCTAAAAACACGATTAATTCACGAGAAAAATATGAATAATAAATTCAATATTTCTGATTAATGTCAACTAATAACTCGGTATATATGAGTTTTAGATGTCTATTTTTTAATATTCATCCATGATAACAGCGCTTTTAATAGATCCAAAAAGCCCACGTTTGTGTAATGCCAGTCAGTTAAGAACTGACTGGCATTTTCTTTTATAGGGGTACTTATTCGGCTTCTTTCTTATCACCCTT
>NZ_JALNTK010000046.1:0-2133 GCF_023161865.1 Pseudoalteromonas sp. 2CM36K | reverse complement strand
ATAGCTAGGCAAAAAATTCGCTATTTAGTTGTTCTAAATGAGAATTTTTTAACACAGATAGCGACACGTTTAGCCCCACAAAATGATTGAGTATTATTGCGGATTGGTATAATAAGCGCAGTGTTAGTTATTATGGTTATGCAGTAATGTATATAAACCTAAGCAAGGATGTCGTTATAAGCATTGAGACCTACTACATAGGTTATTAAATTTACTTGTAGGATGCTTATAATGTTTGGATAAGGTGAGCTTATAGGCAGGTTGGGCGGCTTTAATAACGTCTATCTTCGCATTAGTAATTCATAAGTGGCTACTGTTATCAGTAACTTTAAGATTAAAGTTAAATCAATAAAAAACCCGAAATAACAATGGCCGTTTCGGGTTTTAACTTGAAGTATAAAAACTAATTATTTATGCCAAATACCTTTTGGAATAGTTTTATTGAGTTTGTCGTTCTTACTTGGATCAAACGTCGGTAACTTTCCGACGCGTCGCTGAGCGTTATAATCTTTAGCAAGCCACACGACAACACCTGAGAGCATAAATAATGCGATTACGTTCACTATTGCCATTAAGCCCATAGATACATCAGCTAATGTCCACACTAGTGGTAATTCGCCCAATGCACCAAACATTACCATACCTAACACTAATAACCTGAAGATCAACATGCCAGATGCGTGGTTATGCTCTAAGAATAATAAGTTCGTTTCTGCATAAGAATAGTTAGCTACTATTGATGTAAAAGCAAAAAACAAAATAGCGACTGCAACAAATATTGCGCCCCAGCTACCAACATGCTCCTCAAGCGCTGCTTGTGTAAGTGCTATACCCGTTACATCAGAGCCTGGTACTAACTGTTCTGATAATAAAATAAGAGCAGCAGTTGCAGTACAAATAATAATAGTATCTACAAATACACCCAGCATTTGTACATACCCCTGTGAAGCAGGGTGAGGTGGGTTTGGTGTTGCCGTTGCTGCAGCATTCGCAGCACTACCCATACCGGCTTCGTTTGAGAACAAGCCGCGTTTGATCCCTTGGATCATCGCCTGCATTACCCCATAACCAATTGCACCGGCACCAGCTTGTTCAAGACCAAAGGCACTTCTAATCACATGCATAAATACATCAGGTAATTCAGTGTAATTTACAGCACATATATAAAGTGCAACCACAAGGTAAGCAGCAGCCATAAATGGAACGGCTAATTCAGCAAATCGAGAAATTGTTTTCAGACCGCCAAATATAATAATACCTGAACCAATTACAAGAGCGATACCGACTATATAGTTAGGGATACCAAAGGCGACTTCAAAAGCCGCAGCAATAGAATTTGACTGTACTGCGTTAAAAACTAAACCAAAGGCTAAAATTAAGCACAATGAAAAGACAACACCCATCCAACGCTTGCCAAGTCCGTACTCCATATAATAGGCCGGACCACCACGGAAGTTACCTTCTTCATCTCGAGTTTTATAAACTTGTGCCAATGTACTTTCAGCAAAGCTAGTAGCCATACCAATTAAAGCAATTAACCACATCCAAAAAATAGCACCTGCACCACCTAAATAAAGCGCAACGGCAACACCTGCCATATTACCAGTACCGACACGGGCTGCTAAAGAAGTACAAAATGCTTGGAAAGAGGAAATACCGCCATCTGACCCTTGGCGACTCTGAAACATAACTTTAATCATGTGTGGGAATTGTACAAGTTGGATGAAACCAAGGCGTATGGTAAAAAATAACCCTGCTGCTATTAATAAGTACACTAAAATATGACCCCATAAGAGACCACTTATACTATTTATTATATCTGTCATGTGCGTTACCTAGTGAACGAGTTGTAAATATCGGGCGCAACTTACCATAAGCACAGTAAATAGTTTAGTAAACAGCATAAAAAAATGAGTTATCCACAGGGTTTTGTGGGTATCGTGTGTGTCTAGGTCGGGTATCTTTGGGGTAAAAATTAAATGCAAAAAAGCGTTTAAAAACGCTTGCATTAAAATCGATTCGCCCTATAATGCGACCCCACTGAGACGGGGAACGCCAACGCATAGCGAGGCACGAGCTACTCAGTGAGTTGAGTAAAACTTAGTTTCGAAAACTTTCAAGTTTAACAAAATT
>NZ_JALNTK010000045.1:0-2359 GCF_023161865.1 Pseudoalteromonas sp. 2CM36K | reverse complement strand
TGTGGTACAAGCGGTTAGGTGCGACAAGAAGTCGCTTTGTTTACTGTTGAACTTTGATTCAACCCTTCGTATTGCCGAAGGTTTCCTATTTCGATATGCGTCACTAGCAATGGTGGGGTGTGAAGCTCGAAAGACAATGTAGCCTTAAGTTCAATAGTGATGTTGAACAAACTGCAAGCATCATGCGGTTGGGCCCTAGGAATTAATGGTATGTGTAATTAACTGAACAGTTGTAACTGTCGTCATTGTAAACAAGCTAAAGATGCTGACAAGCTTGAACCAAAAGGTGTGGTGGACAAGTTAACATGCTCTAGTCTCATGTTACGCAATTTAATGTGCCCCCGGCGGATTGACTGACACTAACCCATTATGTGAATAAAGCGGAACTTGGTAAGCCCGTATGCTCCCTCGTTGAGGTAGTTTCTTCGTAAGAATGAATGACGGGCATGCGGGTAAAGGACGATGGAGAAAGCGAATGCCTTGCTGTAATGGCAAAGATAGATGTATTGAACGTGACATCATGCGAAAGCATAGCCCACTTCCATCGAGTGGTTAATCACAAGAAATTTGTAATAAGATTTTAGCTTAGGAATGCAAATGAATTGCTCTTATGAACAATGTGCACCTATAAACGAAGCGCAATGCTGGTCTAACATCGATTGGAAGGCTGCAAAGCGCTACGTAGGATCATTGCAAGCGCGTATTGTGAAAGCAGTAAAGCAAGGGAGAAAAGGGAAAGTTAAAAGCCTGCAATGGTTATTGACTCATTCCTTTTATGCAAAAGCCCTTGCGGTTAAACAAGTAACGGAGAACAAAGGGCGTAAAACGTCTGGTGTTGATGGCGAAACATGGCAAAGTGCTACTAAAAAATGGCGAGCAATCTCATCGCTCAAACGCTCTGGATACAAGGCAAGTCCATTAAGGCGAGTCTTTATTCCAAAGTCGAATGGGCAGAAAAGACCTCTCGGTATCCCCACAATGCTGGATCGTGGGATGCAAGCACTATATTTGCTAGCCGTTGAGCCAGAAGTGGAGACAAACAGTGACGGCAATTCTTTTGGTTTTCGAAAACAAAGGTCTTGTGCTGATGCGATCGAACAATGCTTCAAAGTATTGTGTCGCAAACGTGCGGGAGAATGGGTGCTTGATGCGGACATTAAAGGTTGCTTCGATAATATCAGCCATGAGTGGATGCTAAAGCACTTAAACATCGACAAACCAATCCTTTCACAGTGGCTGAATGCTGGCTTTATGGAGTCTGGTAAGGTATATCCAACACTTGCAGGAACACCGCAAGGAGGAATAATCTCGCCGACGTTAATGAATATGGTATTGAATCAACTGCAAGGAACAATTGAAGAAGCTTCTGGTGTTAAAAGAGGTAAGCACCGTGAAATTCGTTCTAATGTTAAGAGAGTCTCTGTAATCAGATATGCCGATGATTTTGTTGTAACGGCTCATTCTCAAGCGTTTTTGGTAGATACAATATTGCCTTGTATTAATGAATTTATGTCCCAACGTGGTTTGGCATTATCGCCAGAAAAAACGCACGTTAGGCATATATCAGAGGGTTTTGATTTTCTTGGTCAAAATCTCAGAAAGTATAATGGCAAATTATTGGTCAAACCCAGTAGCAAAAGCGTTCTACATCTGATGAATAAGTTGAGACTTACGATCACCAAATATCGCTCTAGTCGACAAGACAGGCTAATCTTTCAGCTTAATCCAATATTAAGAGGTTGGTGCAATTATCACCGACACAGTGTCGCAAAGGAAGTATTTTGCAAGATTGACTCTGATATATGGTTGCTACTCTGGAAATGGGCATGTCGTAGACATCCTAGAAAAGGAAAATACTGGATTAGGGCTAGATACTTCCACTCTATTGGGGCGCGTAATTGGACATTCTGCACCGGTGATAAACAAATAGGCTTATTTCGGTTAGCAGCAATGCCGATTGTGCGACATCCAAAGATCAATTCCGATGCAAACCCTTACGATCCGACACATGAAACTTACTTTGAATCTCGGCTTGATGTGTTAGTAAATTCTCGCAACAAAGAACGTCTGCATAGATTATTATCACGTCAAAATGGTGAGTGTTTGTATTGCAAAGAAAAAATAACGGCTAAAACTGGTTGGAATATTCACCGCCTAGTACCTTTATATTTAGGTGGTGATAATAAAGCGAGTAATACCGTGGTTGTTCATCCTTATTGCCATAACAGCATTCATAGGAGTCAAAATACTGCTGCGCCATCCTACATGGCGTTATAACGACTTGAGCGGTATGCGGGGAAACTCGCACGTACCGTTCTTAGAGGGCTGGGCTCGAGTAATCGGGTCTGGCTACTCGACA
>NZ_JALNTK010000044.1:0-5648 GCF_023161865.1 Pseudoalteromonas sp. 2CM36K | reverse complement strand
TGAGCGGTATGCGGGGAAACTCGCACGTACCGTTCTTAGAGGGCTGGGCTCGAGTAATCGGGTCTGGCTACTCGACAAAAGCACAAATTCAAATGGCCAAACCAGGCGAGTCTACAAGATTTTGAACTCAGTCCCCAGCAACTGGATTGGTTGTTGTCGGGGTATGATGTGCTTGGTCATGAGGAGTTGCAGTATCAATCTATGATCTAATTAACAGTAAACGACCATTGCCACACATCCTATTTTATCTGCCATGAAAACGAGAAAAGTGCATAAAGTTTTGTTAAATTGCAGGCATGAAACTCGATGCACACTCACTGCCTGACGACCCAGAACAACTCAAACGCATGTAGCTTGAGTTGCAACACATCGTTGTGAAAAAGGATGAAGAATTAGCTAAAAAAGATGCGCAAATTCACGAACTGCTGCAAGCTTACAACGCGAAACTTGCTAAAGAATACAGCAAAAAATCGGAGAAGATGCCGGGGGCAGGCGAAGTATTCAATGAAGTGGAAGCAACGCTTGATGAGTATGATAAAGCGCTATTGGCAACATCCCCCTCAATAAAGAAAGAAAAAGCCAAACCTAAACGCTGCCCACTGCCAGCGCAGTTACCGCGAGTTGAGGTGGTTGTTGACCTCGATGAAGGCCAGAAAGTATGTGATTGCTGTCAAAGCCCCTTGCATAAAATGGGTGAAAGCTGTAGCCCAGCAATATAGTTTCATACTGAATGGGGCTGTAAGGCCTGTGTTTTGGTTAGGAAATATGAGGTTGAGGAAATAGAGTTTCATACTGGCGCTGGTTAAACCTTCACAACTATCCAAATACTGAATAATAAAGTTTCATTCTCTCAGAAGGTTAATTTCACAGCAGAGTTAAGCATCTGGGGGAGTTTTAATTACTGGAGGGTCTATAGGTATTGCTTGAGCCATAGCCCTAAGCATTAGTGGAGCTGACAAACCTACATTTACAGCAAGAATAGGACTCAGCAAAGTATTTGATGAAACATATACAAAAGCTAATCCACCACCAAGGAGAGGTAAAATGAAAAATGGTAGCCAATACAACAAGTCTTTAAAATCTGGACGCTCTTCTGTTGGTACTTTGTGTAATTCAGCAAGCTCCAACAGCTTAATGGCAAGAGCCCCACTCATAGCAAACCAAACTGAAGATTGAATTGAGTTTAAAAACTCCATATTTAAGCACCTCGATTTCGAAAAATTGAAGAGATACGAGAGCCTACACTCTCTCATTTCCTCACCTGTACAAGCAGAATTATTAGCAAATGGGAATAAACATAGTTTCAGCAAGAAGGACATGAGGCTTTCATCCTGAAAATAATCAATTATTTCATCGTCTTTGACACCAAAATTAGTCGCTAAAACTCGATAGGCCTCAAGCGCATTTTGGTGGTAAAGCTCATGATCGATATTCTGTAAAACATCAAAAAGCTCTTCTTTTGAATATGTCGAATAATCAATTACATCCATTTTTCACTACTCCATCTGTATAGTGCTTTAACATTTTAGTATTTATGCAACACGCAGTTTGTGTTGCATAATCGCTTGTTGGACTGAGCCGCTACCTACTCGGTGTGTCAGAGTTGGTGTTGTTTATGCTATGGCTTTACTTATAAAAAGTAGGCTTTTTAATGGCTCTCACTTTCCTAGCTAATTTAATCAGCTTAGCTAGTGTAATGTAAGCTTTCCCTGCATTTCTCAGCGCTTATTATGTATTCATTAAATCTAAATTTTTCTTAATACGCAATTATATTTTTACGCATACAGAGGCTGCTACCTAACTACTCATTCGTTCTGTTTTGGGTAACTTCTGTAGTTCGTTCAAATTTGACTCTAGAGCATCTGCTCTGAATTATTTTGGGGCAATGGCGAGTCGGCAGATAACTCGCCTATGGACAAAAACTTGTTAGAGACGAAGGGCAGCTCTGTGCCAATAGCGGACGTTCGTAACGACTCAAGCAGCGGCGCACGTTAGCGCGTCCAGCCACGTAGTGGCGATGCTGCCTTGACTTGTTACATGTATGATATTAGCCATTGCCATACCTCCCCTAAATCAATCAATGCGGGTGAAGTAATTAAACCTGATTGAAATGCAGCGAAAAATGCCAAAATAGCAGTAAGCCTAAGCATCCAAGTATTAGAAGATTCAGCATCTTTAGCTCTGGCAGTTTCTATTTGATACTGTTCAAGAGTTGATACGGCTTTCCCGGTTATAAAATATTCAAGTTTGCCACCGTTACGTCTAAGCTCGCCAGAAGCCTCAAATGACGATAAATATAAATCCATCTTTTTCCGCAACTCTGATCTCTGAGGGTGAAGATACCACCTGAGAGAATACATATAGCTCATAAGATCTAAAGAACTAAATGCCTTTTCGGGCTCCTCGGATTGTTTTGCAATTATTGCTTCTAGAATTGACATTCGTTTGGGAAGCTGAAGTTTCTTTTTATTAAAGAAGAACTGCGGAACAGAATGCTTTGCTAGAGCAAAAATAGATTGGAGCCTATAAAATTTTGTCCACTCATGAATTGCGAAGTCGATTAACCCTGTGTATGTATGTGTAATGAGGCCGTGATAATGTTCAATCCTGATATTTAATCCTTTCGTTAGATTGAAAGGAATAGATGCATCGGTGCGAAAACCATCTCCCTCAAAATGGCTGCCACTTAGACAGTTATCATCAATAGAGTTAACCAGCATAATTGGGATATTGCCTTCATATAAACTGATCGAATAGCAATTGACTTGCTTACCGCTATCACCTGTTCTTGGAATGCGAGTTGGGCATGGCTTTGTTAGTAAGCCCTTAAAATCCATTTCTGCAATTTATTCATATGATGTGGATTACTTTGTATATGTAACTTTTCAATAACGGGCGCAGACATGTGGGGCATAATGGCGCAGCCGCCCCGCGTGTATGCGTCCCAGCGAACGAAGTGAGTGAGTTTATTGAGTTGTTATACAAGTTTTTCAAAATCACCTTGTTCACAAGCATTGACTAAATCAGCTACAGTAAATCTTTCCTTTTTCCTTGCTAAATGCTCGTCTTTTAACTATAGCTTACGAAACATATAGAAAGCTCCCTTGTAGCAAGGCTCTGAGCTGAAATAATCTGTGAATTTCAAGTTGCATAGATCTAAGTTAAATTGTTCATAACAACGCTCAAAAACTTCCCAAGCGTCATCGCCGTCGATATTCAAATCGACTAAAAAAGTACTGTCCATTGAAATCGATTCAATAGGCAAATTCATTTCTTGTGAAATTATTTCTACCACTTTATCTCTAATCATCAGCTACTTGTATAACAATTTAATAGTGCGCTCATCGCGCATATTTCTGCCGACTAGACGCTTATTCATCTACTCTTAACAAATAACCTAAAGCATTACTACCAAAAGTTTTTTAAAGCTTTAAAGTAAAGTTTAATAGAACAATATGCTCGCGTCGCTCATTTTCATGAATATATGCGCAAAGAGCAGTTTGACCAATCAAGAACTACGATATTTAGTCAACCTCAACGTCAGCTCATCGCTCAAAGCCGACCTATAGGGTATTTGCGTTAACTCATAAAGGGGCATAAACGTTTTAGAAATGGTTGAGCACACCTGAAGCAATCTCTGCCATTTTAAAATGAGAATTTACTCCCCCACAGATTTTGGTGCTCTCAGAGCTTTACTATAAAACCCTGAGTTATCAAAGCAACATACTCTTCGCTTTCCCTCAGATAACATGCTACATGCATCAGAGATTCTCTTTTCTCGGGTTTTTACCTGTTTTGCAGACTCAATCCAATGAACCCAGTCAACCCTGGCAATTGTCGTTGTATTTTCCCAACTTTGTAATGCCTGAGAGGACTTTTGTATTGAGTCGATTAAGTCCTTAGGAACATTAGGTTCAGGCTCGACTGCAACCGGACATATTTCAAATATGTTTTCTAAGCCTACACGGATATTTCCAGAAGCTATGTCATTGGAGCTCAATTTAAGCCAATGGCTCAAATCCCCAGCAGGCTCTAGCATGACACGAAAATTATAACCTGAAAATGATACGTCAACCGTTGTTCTTCCCCGACGCGGCAAGCAATCACTAATATCTTTTGGTAAAATTAAGAATGCTTCAAAATCAGACTCACCCTTTCTGGGCTTCAATACTTTTGCTTTAAATTTTAACGTAGCCATAATCTTGTTTCCTTTCAATGTAAAGTCGATAAGAAATAATATGAAACATTCAAGCTATTTACTGTCGTTCTTTAACTACAACCCCGCTGTTATTAAAAAAATGTTATGGATTTAGAGTTAATCTCTTGCATATCGCAAGAATAAAACAGCTTATCTCAATTACATCTAAAAAGGCTTTAGTTTATCAAACCATGGAAATATAGTGCGCGTAATCAACTCTGAAAAATTAAAGAAGCTATGCAGGAAGAATTTACTCTCGATTTATCTGAAGCTAACAAAAATATTTTTGTTTTGCACAAAAGGAAATGCCCCTTAATGAGAAGTAATTATAGAACATTACTTCTGGGTAACTTCGAAAAAGTAGATGATGCAATCAATGTAGCTCAATCAAAAGTCGGTCCCATTGAAATATGCAAATCATGCATTTACAGTTCAATTTGATATCAAAGTAGCTCTCTAAATTGCAAATATAATCGTAATCATTCTTTCAATCTAAGGCTTACGTTAACGCATTTTTATTTAAGGAGTTCAACACTTATAACATGTTGATATAAAAAGAGTTTTATGTATATTAATTCAAACAAGATCTGACAGTGAAAACCTGACTCGTGCTGGGATTGATCAAATATCTTTGTACTGACCTGATGATATTCATTAGTCAGTAATTTCATAATATTCAGTATCAGTAACCTAATAGAGGCATTCTTATTTTTATATCCAATGACCCAAAACAGGTAAAAGGTACTATTGTAATACATTAAATTGAGCTGTTATGGTTAAAACTAATTTAAACTTTCGTAAATTAAGGATATATAATGAAAATTAAGTTATTGGTTTCTGTTTTATTATTTA
The DNA here is from genome assembly GCF_023161865.1 of Pseudoalteromonas sp. 2CM36K. Classification (NCBI taxonomy): domain Bacteria; kingdom Pseudomonadati; phylum Pseudomonadota; class Gammaproteobacteria; order Alteromonadales; family Pseudoalteromonadaceae; genus Pseudoalteromonas; species Pseudoalteromonas sp. 2CM36K. The sequence goes on along the minus strand of NZ_JALNTK010000044.1, from coordinate 598 downwards.
GTAGCTCACTAAGCCTAGCAAGCACTACTCCTCACGATAAAGGTGTGTGCGTAAAGTATCAATCGGAATACACCACTACTGGCGATAAAATATTAGAGTCTTCCATCGTAACAGATTTAAATCCTCTTAAGAAATTAGATCCAACTCTACCCGTCAAAGTTACATATTTCTATAATAAATGTTCAAGCAATATGAATACTTTTTCAACTGTGGTAGAAAACCCACAACCAGACATGCCACAGATTGGCGATACACGAGTGATGGAACAGACCAGAGGTAATCAAGTTACGAAGTACTTTCAAGAATATAGAGAAAGTGATTGGTGGACAACAAGGACTGAAACTGACTACCTTGATGTGCCTCCGGCCGATCCTGTTTAATTTAAGAGAATAATAACGATTTGAAACGCTATAAATTGTGAAGCAAGTATTTTATTGATGAAGCTTAATTGTCGTTTAGAAAAAACATAAATCGGTTTCGTTTTCTTCCTTTTTATTGCGTATTAAAAAGTCCACAAACGTGTAATGCAGATCAGTTAAGAATATTTTTATGATCACTTGACTGATCTTTCCATGGCTTCAAAATCCGATATTAGAAA
>NZ_JALNTK010000043.1:0-6252 GCF_023161865.1 Pseudoalteromonas sp. 2CM36K | reverse complement strand
CGATAGCTCAGTTGGTAGAGCAGAGGATTGAAAATCCTCGTGTCCCTGGTTCGATTCCGGGTCGAGGCACCATTTATACAAAGCCTCGCATATGCGGGGCTTTTTTGTTTCTAAGTTTTTTCTATCCTGCTCTATTTTTCCAGCACGTCATAAACAGTAAGTCCCTCTGTCCTTTTCGTACCTCTTTGAGAACTTTATTCAGCTTTTTTGGCTAAAAATTAGGTTGTTTATTGATTTGTGATCAATATGTTAATGATTGGCGTATCTACGGCACTCATAATTTCATCGCAAAGTATGTAATGTTATGTAAAGTCAATTGAGCAACGTTTGCTAAAGTGCTTGAATAACATTCATAAATAGCATTAATCAGGTTTAAACATGATGTGGCAATATAAGCCATCTTTATTGGCAATAAGTATTATGCTGCTGAGTGGTTGTACGAGTAACTTAAACCCGCAACTACGTGAGCAAGCACCGAATACACTCCCAGATCAGTGGCAACAAACAGCTGTTGAATCAGTAGTTGCTGTCAACGACACATGGTTTAATAAACTTGCTTCACCAACAGTAAAGCAGCTAGTTACTCAAGCGCTAAAAAACAATCAGCAACTATTGCAAAACCGTTTTGATGTAGAAATACAAAAACAGCAATTAATTGTCACCGGTGCCGCTTTATGGCCCAGTTTAGATATTTCAACGCGAGTAGGGCGAAGCAAAGATAATCGTCCGGTTAGTTATAATAACTCAAGCTCTGTATCGTTAGAGTTAGGTTATGAAATTGATTTATGGGGTAAACTCTCGGATGCAAAGCGTAGAGACAACCTCAACTACCTTGCTCAGCAAGCTCGCTATGAGCAAACTAAACAACAGCTTATTGCAGATGTTATAACAAATTGGTTTAACTTAATCAGTGCAGAGCAATTACTTGATTTGTTTAAGCGCAGAGAAGCTAACGCCCAGCAAAACCTCGAGATTATTGAGTCGGGTTATCGCCAAGGTTTAAATGAAGCGTTAGATGTTTATTTAGCTCGCAATGAGTTAAACAATGAACGCTCTCGCATAGCAACCCAAAAAGCAAATTTGACTCAAGCTGCACGTAGCCTTGAGCGTTTATTGGGGGATTATCCAAAAGGATTGATAGCAGCGAATAACGACCTACCTGTAATTAATGACGACATACCCCTTGGTTTACCGTCGGAGCTTATTACTCGCAAACCTGCGTTGCGTGCTAGTTGGTATCAGTTATTAGCCAGCGACGCTTCGCTTGCGTATGCGCATAAACAGCGTTTTCCGAGTTTAAATTTAGCGGCAGGTTTAAGCGATAGCACTAACAGGGTAAGCGACTTATTTTCTGCTTCAAGTCTTGCGTGGTCACTTATTGGTAGCATTTCAGCGCCTATTTTTGACGCTGGGCGACTTGCTGCGAACGAGGAAATAGCCAGTTTACAAACGCAAAAGCAAGAGCAAGCCTATCTGCAATCTTTATATGATGCATTTGGTGATGTTGAAAATGCTATTACCCTACAACAATCTTTAAAGGCACGCTACCAAAGCACCTTGCAGGCACAAGAAAATGCCTTAGCAGCAGAGCAATTATCGTTTGAACAATATCAAAGTGGTTTAGTGAGCTACACCACCGTATTAGATGCACAAGCACGCTCGTTTGATGCACAAAGTTCACTGATTGAAATTAAAAATCAATTACTCACAAATCGCATTAAATTACATGTTGCTCTTGGGGGCGACTTTGCAAAATCAAGATCCGCACAGGATGAGCAAGCACTATGAAACTCAACAAACAAAAAATAATTGTTCCCGCTGCTATCATTATAGCGACCATTTTTTTGGTGATGTTTATTAAAGGAAACCCGCCTAAAGCATCACGTTTTTCAGCACCGCTAAAAGCAAAAATTAATGTAGCGGTAAAACCATTGCAGTTGATTGACTACCCCGTTGAAATTGATAGCTTTGGTACGGTTAAACCACGAACTCAAAGTATGTTGGTGGCTCAGGTTTCTGGGCTGATTATTGATATAAATGAGCAGTTCCGCGAAGGCGGCTTTTTTGAAAAAGGCGATGTGTTACTTCAGTTAGATGATCGCGATTTAAAAGCAGAAGTTAAATCAGCACAAGCTAATTTGCTCAATGCCGAGCAAAACTTATTAGAAGAGCAAGCGCGAGGCCGACAAGCGCTTACTGATTGGCAACGTTTAGGCAATGAGTCTGAACCGAGTATTTTAGTACTTAGAAAGCCACAGCTAGCTGCAGCGCAAGCACAGGTTTTGTCAGCACAAGCACAATTGGAAAAAGCGCAACTAAATCTTGAACGTACTAAAATTAAAGCCCCTTATGCTGGGCGAGTATTAAACCGCAGCGTTGATTTAGGTCAGGTGGTATCTAACAATATGCAGTTGGCGACAATTTATGCAACCGACAGTGTTGAAATACGCTTACCGATAAAGAATAAAGATCTGCCTTTTATTAATTTACCTGAGCAATATCGAGATGGTGCTAAAAATCAGCGTGGCTCAGCGGTTAATTTCACTTCAGATTTAATTGGCGAGCAACAATGGCAAGGCCAACTTATTCGTACTGAGGGCGCAATAGATGAAAGTGCTCAGCAATTGTATGTGGTGGCTAAAATTAATGACCCTTATAAATCAACCAGTGATAATCAATACCCAGTAAAAATAGGGCAATACGTTAAAGCTAAAATTAATGGCAAAGTCGCCTCTCAGGTACTCGTTATTCCCAATAGTGCGATATATCAAGGCAGTTATGTTTATGTGGTTGAAAATGGCACACTACAGCGTAAAAATATTGCTTTAGCGTGGCAAAATGCGCTGCAAGGCATTGTGAGTAAAGGTCTTGAAGCGGGTAGTCAATTAGTGCTGACGCCACTGGGGCAAGTGAGTTCAGGTACGCCAGTGCAGATAATGGATGCGACTCCTAAAGCACAAAAACCAGGAGAGCAGCCATGATCGCTTGGTTTACACGTAACCATGTGGCTGCCAACTTACTGCTAATTAGTATTGTGTTGGGCGGCCTATTCAGCCTGTCTTCTAAGTTACCGTTAGAGGTGTTTCCCTCGTTTGTTTCTGATCGTATAAATATTAGTGTGAGTTTACGTGGTTCAACCCCAGAAGATGCTGAAAAAGGGGTCACCATACGAATAGAAGAAGCATTACAAGATCTCGAAGGTATTAAACAAATATCGAGCCGCTCTTCTGAGGGGTCATCACAAGTGAGCGTTGAGGTTGACACTGGCTACGACGAGCGTGAATTGTTAGCGGATATAAAGAGCCGTGTCGATGCCATTAATACCTTTCCAGCCGATGCAGAAAAACCAGTAATAGGGTTAATCCAGCGTAAGCGTGAAGTAATAGCAGTCACTGTTTCAAGTGACTACAACGAAAAAGAAACCCTAGAATATGCAGAGCAAGTCCGTGATGAATTACTGCGTATTCCGGCGATTACCCAAGTTGAACTTAGTGGCGTACGTAATTATGAGCTGGCAATCGAAGTAAGCCAAGATACGCTGCGCCAATACGATTTAACCTTGGCGCAAATATCCAGTGCCATTGCCAATTCAAGTTCTGATATTTCAGCAGGAAACCTTAAAACAGAGGGCGGCGATGTACTTATTCGCTCTAAAGGGCAAGCTTACCGCAAAGATGAATTTGCAAGCATTGTGATAAAAAATCAAGCCGATGGCACTATTATTCGCTTAAGTGATATTGCAACCATTAACGATGATTTTGAAGAAACCCCCGTGCGCACCCGCTTTAATGGCAAACAAGCCGCATTTATCGATGTGTACCGTATTGGTCCGCAAAGTGCGATAGAAGTGGCCGATGCAGTTAAAAACTATATTACCAGTGAGCAAGCTAATTTACCGCAAGGGTTTTATTTAAGCTATTGGGATGATGACTCCGAGGTAGTAAAAAGCCGTATTGCCACCCTAACTAGCAATGCTTTACAGGGCGGTATTTTGGTACTGGGGTTACTGACATTATTTTTAAGACCTGCCATCGCGTTTTGGGTATTTATTGGTATTCCGGTTTCATTTATGGGCGCGTTTATGGCAATGGCCGCCTTTGGCGTGACCATAAATGTGATCAGCTTATTTGGTTTTATATTGGTGCTAGGGATTGTGGTGGACGATGCCATTGTTACCGGTGAAAACGTGTATACCCATTTAAAAACTGCCAAATCGGGCGAAGAGGCTGCTATAAAAGGAACTCAAGAAGTAGCCACGCCAGTTACATTTGGCGTGTTAACCACCGTGGCTGCTTTTTTACCCTTAGGTTTTATAGAAGGCGCGCGAGGCGCTATTTTTGCGCAAATACCGGTGGTGGTTATTCCTGTATTATTGTTTTCATTGATTGAATCTAAATTTGTGCTGCCAGCGCATTTAAAATATATCAAACTGCGCCAGCAAAAAGGCAAAGGTTCTAAATTAGAGCAACTCCAACAACGTTTTGCAGATGGTTTTGAGCATGCCATTTTAAAATATTACCAACCCGTATTAGGGCTAGCGCTACGCAACAAACTGGCCACAGTCAGTTTATTTATGGGCGTGTTTTTAATTATTTTAACCATGATCACCAGTGGTTGGACTAAGTTTATTTTCTTCCCACGTATTCCCAGTGAAACAGTTCGGGTTAATTTAACTTTTCCTGCGGGAACACCGTTTGAAGTCACGAATAAATACATTATTGATATGTCAGATAAAGCCAGAGAGCTTCAGCGTAAGTATCAAGATGAAGAAACAGGGCAAAGTATTATCCTTAATATTCTAGCGAGCACTGGCGGGCGAGGCGGTGCGGCTAATTCGGGTAGTGTGCGCTTTGAAATCACCCCAGCAGAACAACGAGAGTCTGATATTGGTTCGCGTGAGTTGGTAAAAGAGTGGCGGCAATTAATAGGGGTGATCCCTGGGGCTGAAAGTCTCACATTTAGAGCCGAAATAGGTAGAAGCTCAAACCCAATTGATATTCAATTATCGGGTAATTCCATTACCACACTGCAAACAGTGGCTGAGCAAATTAAACAACGATTGGCCACTTATCCAAGCGTGTTTGATATTGCCGATAGCATGTCTGATGGTAAAGAAGAGCTACAAATAGAGCTAACAGAGCAAGGGCTTGCACTTGGATTAAATAGAGTTGATGTATCAAGACAAGTACGTAACTCGTTTTTTGGTGTACAAGTACAGCGCATTCAACGCGGGCGTGATGATGTGCGCGTTATGGTGCGCTTACCTATAGATGAAAGGCGCTCAGTTGCTGATTTAAAAGATATATTAATACAAACGCCTAATGGTGGGCGAGTGCCGCTGTCACACGTTGCTACTTTAGTACCTGGCCAAAGTCCATCAACCATTACCCGTATTGATCGTTACCGTACTCTTAATGTGTCGGCGGATGTAGAAAAAACCGATACCAATATGACCGTGCTTCAAGCTGATTTAAAAACCTACTTAGATGAACTGGTGCAACAATACCCAGGTGTAAGCCATTCATTAGAAGGTGAAGCCAAAGAGCAGCGCGAATCGTTTGGTTCGTTACTGTGGGGAATGGTATTTGTATTTTTTGTAATTTATGGGTTGCTCGCAATTCCCTTTAAATCGTACTTACAGCCACTGGTGGTGATGAGCATTATTCCTTTTGGCATGATTGGCGCAGTAATTGGCCATTGGATCATGGCTATGGAGCTTACCATTATGAGTTTGCTGGGAATGCTCGCGTTAATTGGGGTCGTGGTGAACGACTCGTTAGTATTGGTTGATTTTATTAATAAAAAGCGCAGTGAAGGGCTCGATTTAATGGAGGCTGTTAAAACCGCCGGCGTAGCGCGTTTTCGACCGGTTATGCTAACTAGTTTAACCACCTTTATAGGCTTAATGCCGCTGCTGTTTGAAAAGGCGACTCAGGCGCAGTTTTTAATTCCTATGGCAGTAAGCCTAGGTTTTGGGATTATATTTGCGACCTTTATAACCTTATTACTCGTTCCGGTTAACTATATGCTGATGGAGCGCTTTCAAGGCTGGTTTAAGTAAGTGCAGACTACATAGATAAGTAGAAGTTTCAGGCACTAAGTTTCAGGTACTAGTAAGTAAAGCATCGGACTGTAAAAAATTCAGTTCGGTGTTTTTTATAATAACTAGGTGATTAATACACGGCTAGCGCATTTTAATCCCAGACTCTAACAGGGTTGAGCGGTAATCATCGTCTAGCCCTGCCATTTTCT
>NZ_JALNTK010000042.1:0-9506 GCF_023161865.1 Pseudoalteromonas sp. 2CM36K | reverse complement strand
AAAAAATCAAGAAGCGTTTAAGCTCCAAGAAAGTTAAATACGATCTTGAAGCCTATAAAGAGAGATGGTATCTACAAAATATTTTGAACCACAGAGGGGTAGAGGCGCTTTGCGCTCCACAGAGTTGCCTGTTGCTAAAACCTAAAACCTAACACTGACGCGGGTTGAACCCGCTGCTACAGGTATAAAAAAACCTTGCTATGTTAACAGCAAGGTTTTTAAATTTCTCGAACCTCGAACCTCGAACCTCGAACCTCGAACCTCGAACCTCGAACCTTTAAAAATCACTTAAAAAAGTCATCTTCGTTTTTTGCCATCATTGCTTCAATATCTTCAATCATGTCTTGGCTGAACTCATCTGCAGATGTAATCGGCGCTGAAATTTTATTATTTTCAAACGACCATTCACCTAAATCAATAAGTTGGCAACGTTTTGAACAAAAAGGGCGATTCGGACTTTGTGCTGACCATTCTACTTTTGCTTTACAGGTTGGGCAGTTAACCACTGTTGGCATAATTTACTCTCACATTAATATAGGCTTTGCGACCCAATTTATAATAAACAGCTAAGCTTTCTAATTAAAAACTAGTGACACGATTAATCTCAGCAAGTGAGGTCACACCCTCTGCAGCTTTACGAATACCCGATAAACGTAAATTGTTATATCCTGCTTTAAGTGATACCTCAGCAATTTCTAATGAGTTACCGCCGCGCATTATAATTTGGGCAATTTCAGGCGTAATTTTCATTACTTCGTAAATACCAACACGGCCTTTGTAGCCATCGGTACAGTTTTCACAGCCTTTAGGTGCGTATAAAACCATGTCTTGAATTTGTTGTTCACTAAAGCCTTGGCGTATAAGCTCTTCGCGAGGTAATTGCTCTGGTGTTTTACATTTAGAGCATAATCTTCGGGCTAAACGCTGAGCTATAATTAAACTAATAGAACTGGCCACATTATACGCGGGTACACCCATATTTAACAAACGAGTAATTGTTTCTGGCGCTGAATTGGTATGCAGTGTTGAGAGCACCAAGTGACCGGTTTGCGCCGCTTTAATTGATATTTCTGCAGTTTCTAAATCACGTATTTCACCCACCATCACCACATCGGGATCTTGACGTAAAAACGCCCGCAGTGCATTAGCAAAGGTCATATCGGCTTTAGTATTTATTTGTACTTGGTTAACCCCTTCGAGGTTAATTTCTACCGGATCTTCAGCGGTACTAATATTCCGCTCCGGCTGATTGAGTATATTTAAGCCCGTATAAAGTGATACCGTTTTACCAGAGCCTGTCGGCCCGGTAACCAAAATCATGCCTTGCGGTTGCTCAAGTGCATCGAGGTATAGTTTTTTCTGCTCGGGTTCATAGCCTAATACATCAATACCTAGCATGGCACTTGATGAATCAAGAATACGCATTACAATTTTTTCGCCCCACAAAGTGGGCATGGTACTAACACGAAAATCAATACTTTTACGCTCAGTGATTTTAAGCTTAATACGGCCATCTTGTGGTTTACGCTTTTCTGCAATATCCAGTCGCGACATTACTTTTATTCGCGCCGATAGCTTACTGGCCAATGTTTTTGGCGGGCTGGCAACTTCGTACAAAATACCATCTATGCGAAAGCGAATACGATATTTGTGTTCATAAGGTTCAAAGTGTAAATCTGAGGCGCCTTTTTTTATTGCATCCATTAAAATTTTATTAATGTAGACAATTATCGGGGCGTCGTCTTTGTCATCGTCTTTAGGGGTGTGTTCTTTGTGCTGCTCAGAATCGAGTTCAGCAAACTCTTTAAATTCATCGGCGCTTAAATCTAAGCTGCCAGTGGCATCGAGTAATTGCTCAATTTTGTTATCGAGCTGGATGTAGTCAACCACAACTACTTCGCACGATAACCCCGTGCTAAATTCAAAGTTTTCAAAAGCGCCGTAATCGGTAGGATCTGAGGCGGCAATATACACTTTCCTGCCTTTTTGTACCAAAGGCAAAATGTGGTGTTTGCGGATCAGCTTTTCTTTAACTAGCTCGGCAGGAATTTGTGCAACATTAAAATCTTTTAAACCAAAAAAAGGCACTCTAAATAAATCAATGCATTGCTGCGCTAAATCTTTACTGTCTATTTTTCCACATTTAGAGATAAGCTCTGCGGTTGAGGCAAAGTCTTGCTGCCTGGCTTTTATGGTATCGGTATCAATCCGGCCGAGGGTAATAAATTTTCTTAATAACGGTGAGTTAATATTCATTGCGCACCTGATTTAATCCTTCATTTGTCAGCAATTTATCAGAAAAAAGAAAGGAATACATTAATCGTACCAATGCAGCAGATAATTTACTGATAAAAATATCAGTTTATTGCGCTGTGATTGGGTTAGTCACTCTATATTGTAGACTTTGCTTGCTGTAAATAATAATTATGTAGCTTAAGTAAGTCTTGTTTTACATCGCTTAGGTCGCGGTTATTATTTAAAATATCATCCGCTTTTTGTTGTTTATGCTCTCGAGACATTTGTGCGTCAATAATTTGTTTTGCTTGTTCAGTGCTTATATTGTCGCGCTGTGTAGTACGTGCAATTTGCACCTCTTTGGGAGCATCTATTAGCAAAGTACGATGACAGTAGCCATCAAGCCCATTTTCAAATAATAGTGGGGCAACTAACACCACGTAGTCGCTTTGCGCGTTTTTTAAGTCAGTGAGTAGTTTAGTGCGTATTAAAGGGTGCAGCAGGGCATTGAGCCACGCTTTTTGCTCAGCGTTACTAAAAATACGCGCTCTTAGCTCGCCACGATTTAAAGCGCCATATTCATCGAGTATGTCAGTGCCAAAATGCGCAATAATCGCTTTTAAGCCATCAGTGCCGGGTTCAACCACTTGGCGAGCCACTATATCTGCATCCACAATAGTAATACCTAGTGCTGCCAACATATCGCTAACTGCAGTTTTACCGCAGCCAATCCCGCCGGTTAGCCCTAGCACCCAGTTATTTTTATGATGTTGTGTATTGCTCATAGTTAGTAGCCAATAAAATTAAAATAGCTGTTTTGCAGTTGCGACCCCCATAGCATAGTGATCCAACCGGCTATTGCTAAGTAAGGGCCAAAAGGAATAGGCGTTGCTTTGTCTTTACCTTGAATGCTCAGCAGGGCAATGCCAATTACAGCGCCAACCACGCTGGAGAGCAAAATAATGGTTAATAGCGACTGCCAGCCAAGTAGAGCACCAAACACCGCAAGTAACTTAAAGTCGCCATAGCCCATGCCTTCTTTACCAGTTAATAGCTTAAATAGCCAAAACACACTCCACAGGCTTAAATAGCCGCAGGCGGCCCCGATTATTGCATCACTCGGGCTTATTGTTACGCCCATTACAGCGGCTATAAGCGCAAGCCATACTAGCGGTAAAGTAAGCTGATCAGGCAGTAGCATGTGATCAATATCAATAAAGGTGAGCGCGACTAAAATCCAAGTAACAAAAATATATAAAAGGGCCTGATCTGTAGCACCAAAGCGGTAGGCAACCACTAAACTTAAAATAGCGGTAATGGCTTCAACGAGAGGGTAACGAACTGATATTGGGTTGTTACAGGTCGCGCATTGTCCTTTTAAAATTAACCAACTAATAATGGGAATATTTTGCCATGGCTTAATGGCTGCTTTGCACTTTGGGCAGCATGAATTGGGTTTAACTAAGTTAAACGTGTTAGTAGTGTGTTCAGTGGTCTGTTTCGCCTTTGGGCTGGTTAGTTCATCGGCTAATAATAAGCGGCATTCAGTTTGCCATTCTTTTTGCATCATTAGCGGCAAGCGATAAATCACCACATTTAAAAAGCTACCAATACATAAACTCACTAGGCCAATCGTGGTTAAGTAAAACCATAAATGGCTTTGCATTGCGGTGATGATATCAATAAAAAAAGTATGCATTTATCTTACCTAAAACTAAATTCTGCGTTGATAATACAGTGGTTTTATTTAAGTGCAAAGTTAGGATTAGGTTAAAGGTTAAAGGTTAAAGGTTAAAGGTTAAAGGTTAAAGGTTCGGGCTACGAGTTGCGGGGAACCACCGCGTTTTAATTGTTCAAGGCGGGGCTTTATGCCGCGCACTTTAGTTGCGGGCAACGGGCTTCGGGTAACGGGCCTAGAAACTCGAAGCTCGAACCTCGAAGCTCGAAGCTAAATAACTGAACCTAGTTGGAATATAGGTAAGTACATGGCCACAATTAATCCGCCAACTAATACACCAAGCACTGCCATTATTAAGGGTTCTAGTAAGCTAGATAGGCCATCTACCGCGTCATCTACTTCTTGCTCGTAGATGGTGGCAACTTTAGCCAGCATGCCATCAAGCGATCCTGACTCTTCACCAATGGCAACCATTTGTATCACCATATCGGGGAATATTTTAGAGTTGCGCATCGCCCAGTTCATTTGATTACCTGAACTCACCTCGGCTTTTATTTCTAAAATAGCATAACGGTAAACTGCATTACCTGAGGCACCCGCTGCAGAATCCAAAGCATCGACTAGCGGTACACCGGCAGCAAAAGTGGTGGATAAAGTACGGGCATAACGGGCAACAGCCGCTTTATTTAAAATCATGCCGACAACCGGAAGCTTAAGTATGGCGCGGTCGGTAGCGTCCCGCAGTTTTAAACTTCTTAAATGGGCTTCTTTAAATATATAACCAAACGCCACAACGCCAATGAGGGCTATCCACCAGTTGGCTTGCATAAATTCAGAAATAGCGATTACAAATAAGGTAAAAGCAGGCAACTCTGCACCAAAGCCATTAAATATATCTTGAAACTGAGGAACTACAAAAATCAAAAGAATAGATGTCACTATTAAGGCAACTACCAATACCGAAATCGGATAAAACATCGCCTTTTTAATTTTTGATTTAAGCGCTTCTGACTTTTCTTTATAAAGGGCAACGCGATCAAATATTTTATCCAACGCGCCAGATTGCTCGCCCGAGGCCACCAAGTCGCAATATAAATCATCAAAGTAACGGGGGTGTTTCCTCAGCGCGGTTGATAAGGGCTGACCAGCTCTTACTTCATCGCCAATAGTACTCATTAACTTAGTTACGCTTTTATTGGTGGAGCCTGAGCCTATCATTTCAATTGATTGAATCAGTGGTACACCCGCCATCAGCATAGTAGCTATTTGCCGAGTAACTAAAGCAATGTCTTTTGGCGTAATTTTTTGCACACTTTGCAAACCAAACAGCGGCTTGGCTTTACGTTTTACCTTTGATGGGGTAATGCCTTGTTTGCGTAGTTGGGCTTTAACTAAAGCAATACTAGATCCCGTAAGTTCACCCTCAAGCTTCTTGCCACGAGCGCTAACACCTACCCATTGAAAGGTATCAAGGCCTTTGTTTTCTTGTTTATTTGCCATAAGGATTTTCCGACTAAAGGTTGGATTAAGCTTTATTTATAAAAGTATAATTTACTGAGAATAAAAAAGCGCCCAAAAAGAGCGCTTTAATCTTGTATATTACTTTGTTGTGCAGTTATTAATTATCACCACCAGCTTCACCACCACCAGCTTCACCACCACCAGCTTCACCACCACCAGCTTCACCACCACCAGCAGCATTACAATTTGAAGGTCTATGGTTTTCTTCAGCATCAGTTGAACAAGTCCAAGTACCAGCAGTTGAGCGAGATAGTGTTACCGTTTTATCATTAACCGCAGCGCCGCCATTAACCTTACTAAAAATTGTACCTGAGCCATCAGCTTTTGCTGTTACGTTAATATCAGTACAAGCCTTGTTATTCACACCAATATTGCTTTTAGTAATTGGTGAACCTTCATTCATTTTAATTTCAAAAGCAGTTTTACCAGGTGAAAGTTCAGCTAAACATGCTGTAACTTGTGCCTTAGCTGTATAATCTTGATACTGTGGAAGAGCGATTGCAGCAAGAATACCGATGATTGCTACTACAATCATTAATTCAATTAGGGTGAAACCCTTTTGGTTTTGTTGTGTCATTGTTTGCATGTTTCCTCTCCTAAAGGATAATGTTGTGGTAAGCCAAACGGGTATAAGTTTTTAAACTGTAACTTATGTTGTTCACTTAACCTATTACTACAAAAATAAAATCATTTTGCCAAATTTAGTACTGTGTTTAAGCGGTAAATTATTGGCCGTTTAAACACACACTGTATGGCGGTTATTCGTTACTCGTCCCTTACTTGAGCATAAACTTATCTATTAAAAGTTAGTTATAACCCGCGTAAGTTACAAGCTAATTATAAAAATAAACCCTATCGCTTATTTTTACTCTGTCCCTATAAATGCTTCTCCATTTTTTTAACTAATTAAGTATTTAAAACTAGTCAATATGAATGAGTTTAACACTGTTTATTGCGCTTTTGTATATAAAAGCTTTATAAGAAACGCATTAATTTAATAACTTGTTACAAATAATCCTTTTGAATTATTTAATGCCCTTTTTTAAAACCTGTCAATCAATTAGCGCAAATAAAGAGTAAATATTTTTGCATTATTTACTCAAATCGCATCGATAAATCGATTGATTGTAAATTTTTTGTAAGCGCGCCGCTTGAAATAAAGTCGACCCCAGCTTGCGAGTAGGCTTTGAGTGTTTCTAGGGTCATATTGCCCGACACTTCAAGTTTTGCGCGCTTATTTGTAATGCTAACTGCTTGGCGTATTTGCTCGGGGTTAAAATTATCTAACATTATAATGTCGGCGCCTGCGTTAATGGCTTGTTCTAGCTCATCAAACGATTCAACTTCAACCTCTATAGGTTTATCGGCATGATTTAGCTTAGCTTGAGTAACCGCGTTATTAATTCCTCCACAGGCCGCTATGTGGTTTTCTTTAATTAAAAACGCATCAAATAAACCAATTCGGTGGTTTGCACCGCCGCCGCATTTAACTGCATACTTTTGCAGCGCTCTAAGCCCTGGAATAGTTTTACGGGTATCGAGTAGTTGTGTATTAGTGCCACTTAGCTCTTTTACATAATGCGCGGTGGTGGTGGCTGTGCCTGAAAGCGTTTGTACAAAATTAAGTGCGGTGCGCTCGGCTGTTAAAATAGCGCGAGCAGACCCAGAGGCAGTAAACAGCGTGCTATTGGCACTAACAAAGTCGCCGTCGTTCACGCATATTTTTACAACCACACTTGGGTCGACTTGTTTGAACACTTCAATGATTAGGTCTTTACCACAAAAGATGCAGTCTTCACGGGTGATCACTTTCGCATTGGCTTGCTCTGCTTGCGGAATAAGCTGTGCGGTAATATCGCCTTGTTCAGCGCTTTGATAATTTAGGTCTTCATTAAGCGCTAAGGTAACAAGTTGGCTAATTAGGGTATGCGAAATAGACATGAAAAAGCTCATAATAGATAATTAATTAACTAAATTTTACTCTGTTTAATTACTAAATAGAAGCGGCTAACAACTAAACTAATAATTAACACTTTAATCATATTGTATCGTTTAGTATTACGCTATCTTTATGGGCTTAAATCTATTAGCATCTTGATATACATCAATTTTGGTTGATTAACCTGAGCGCTAGATAATAAATGTATCTCAAGCTGCTATTTTGAGTAAACACTGTGTTGGATATATTTACAATAGTGTTTTAATTTTTTCGGCAACGGGCAACGGGCAACGGGCAACGGCAACGGGCAACGGGCAACGGGCAACGGGCAACGGGCAACGGCAACGGGCAACGGGCAATGGGCTTGACACCAATCCCTACCATTTTACTCAAAGAGCATTTGACATTGGGCATATAAATTTAAATCAAATAGTATGAAAATAGATTCTTTAGGCGTTATAAATAATATTAGCCAGCGGGCGTGTAGCCATTTTGACGAGCGACCTGCTCAGTGCGATATTTCGCTGTTGGTTATTCATAATATTTCATTGCCTGCAGGGCAGTTTAACACTCCGTACGTTGATGATTTATTTATGGGGTGTATTGATTGCAATGCGCACCCTAGCTTTAGTGACCTAGAGGGGCTTAAGGTGTCAGCGCATTGTTTTATTAAGCGCTGCGGCGAAGTTATACAGTATGTGCCTTTTGAAAAACGTGCATGGCATGCGGGGCGCTCGTGCTTTGCTGGGCAACAAAATTGTAATGATTTTAGTATAGGTATAGAGCTTGAGGGCACAGATACAACTGATTATACCGATGCGCAATATCAAAGTTTAGCTGCATTGGCGCAGGCTATTATGCAGCGCTACCCAAAAATAACAGCCAGTAATATAGTTGGGCATTGCGATATAGCCCCTGGGCGAAAAACCGACCCTGGAGCGAGTTTTAACTGGCGTGAGTTTTTTAACCTAATTGAATAACTAAATTAAGCGAGTAACAACATGATTTTGGTTTCAATAATAATAGCACTGATACTTGAGCGTTTAGGTGCTCGCTCTGCGCATTGGCAAATGAGTTATTACGCTAATGGCTACTTAACTCGCTCTGTTAATTTATTGACCAATAAAGGGTTATTTGGCACGGCTACGGGGTTTTTAATTTGGTTATTACTGCCTGTGATTGCTGTTGGGTGTGTGTATTTTTTATCTGACTTTGTACTTTGGCAACTTGTTTTTAATGTGGCGGTGTTACTCGTTTGTTTTGGTTGTGCTAAGCAACGCGCTTTATATAAATCGTATTTAAATGCACTGACCCGAGGGGATCAAACCGCTGCGTCTTTGTATGCTTTGCAATTAGGGCAAAAACGCACAGAGGAGCAACAAGGCGGCGAAACCTTAGGGCAAACGCTAGCTTGGGTTAATTTCAGGTTTTATTGCGCGGTTATATTTTGGTTTGTGGTATTGGGCGTTGCTGGTGCTGTTTTTTATGCATTAGTACGTACCTTTGCCGACTTAGTCAGTGACAACCGCGATGAAGCTATTGCTAAGCATTTTAAACTTATCCACCGTTTACTATTTTGGCTTGATTGGCTCCCAGCGCGTATTACCAGTTTTGGCTATTTAGTGATTGGTAACTTTAATAAAGGGACTAGCTGTTGGCTGCATTACGTGTTTGACTTTTCAAGCCCTAATCGCAAGGTGGTTACTTATACGGCGCTAGCGGCTGAACAAGTTGAAGAGCGCTACTATGGTTGCACCTTTGAAGCCACCTGTATGATCAAACTGGTTAAGCGAAATGTACTTTTTTACTTAGTGTTAATTGCTTTAATGACTTTATTTGGTGGTTTAAGTTAAAGAGCAGGGGTTAGGTGTTAGGTAGAGATTAAGTCAAGCAATGTGTTTAGCTTGGCAGCTGGCGGGCTGCGAGCAGCGGGGAATGGGGGATGGGCTTAAAACCTTTAATCTTTAACCTTTAACCTAGAGCCTAAACATGCGGGAGGTAAATTCTCACTTACAATATAAAAGTATGTTTATATTAGGTGCTATGTTTTATCCTACTGCCGAACCCCGAACCCCGAACCCCGAACCCCGAACCCCGAACCCCGAACCCCGAACCCCGAACCCCGAACCCCGA
>NZ_JALNTK010000041.1:0-13833 GCF_023161865.1 Pseudoalteromonas sp. 2CM36K | reverse complement strand
GCATATTACGCTTTCCTATTTTTTTGTCAACACTTAATTTTGTTAAACTTGAAAGTTTTCGAAACTAAGTTTTACTCAACTCACTGAGTAGCTCGTGCCTCGCTATGCGTTGCCCTCTGCCGTCTCAGTGGGGTCGCATTATAGGGAGATCCGAAAACAGATCAACCCTTTTTTGAAGAAAACTTAAAATAAATGACTGTTCGCTGGATATTTGAACGATAGATGCTAAAAACACAACATAACTATCAATTTATTAACAATAAACGCGGTATTTAAGCGTTTAACTGTGAGGTAGCCCTTAAATGTGTGAAAGAATGATCATCATGATCACCAATAGGAGAGTAACCGCTGCAGATCTTATATCTTTAGCTTGATCCGATGGAACCTTAATCTCTGTACTTATACGATCTGCTAATGCTTTTATGGCTATAGTTGGATTTAATCACTCGACTATGAGAATTAACTCGCTTTAACTATTCGTGCGAGTTCTGCTAAATTTTAAACAAAATAAAGCCCCGCTTTTGCGAGGCTCTTACTTATGCTACACCGTATTGATCTCGGTATGCTTTTACTGCCGCTAAATGCTCATCCATGGTTCCTTGATTTTCAAGGTAACTGATTAGATCAGCCAATTTAACAATAGAAGTTACTTGAGTATTAAAATCACGCTCTACTTCTTGTATTGCTGAAAGCTCAGCTTTACCTTTTTCTTGGCGATCAAGTGCGATTAAAACACCACTTAAATCTGCGCCATTTTCAGCAATAATTTCCATAGATTCGCGAATTGCAGTACCTGCAGTGATCACATCATCAACTAGCATTATCTTACCTTTAAGCTCAGAACCTACTAAGCTGCCACCTTCACCGTGTGCTTTTTTCTCTTTACGGTTAAAGCAGTAAGGCACATCTTTGTTGTAATGATCAGCTAACGCAACTGCGGTAGTTGTTGCAATTGGAATACCTTTATAAGCGGGACCAAATAGTACATCATATTCAATTGCTGCATCTTCAAGTGCCGCTGCATAAAAACGGCCTAAACGTGCTAAATCACGTCCTGTATTAAAAAGGCCTGCATTAAAAAAGTATGGACTTGTACGGCCAGATTTTAAGGTAAATTCACCAAACTTTAATACCTGCTTTTCTAAAGCAAATTCAATAAACTCTTTTTGATATTCTTTCATCGCTGATTACCTATTTATGCTAGTGCTTGTTTTTGTACATCTATAATTTCACGAATTGAGTGCTTAGCGAGTGTAAGTAGCTCATCAAGTTCGTCAAACGAGAAAGGCTCGCCTTCAGCAGTCCCTTGTACTTCAATAATTTTACCTGTTTCAGTTAAAATTACATTCATATCGGTTTCAGCAGCTGAGTCTTCAAGGTATTCTAAATCGCTAATCGCTTGGCCTTTATATATACCAACTGAAATAGCCGCGATCATATGCTTAAGTGGATTTGAATTAATCATCCCTTTTGCACGCATGTAAGTAAGTGCATCAACGAGTGCGACACATGCACCACTAATTGATGCTGTACGTGTACCGCCATCAGCTTGAATAACATCACAATCGATAGTAATGGTGTTTTCACCTAACGCTTTTAAATCAACCGCGGCACGAAGTGCACGTGCGATTAAGCGTTGAATTTCCATAGTACGACCGCCCTGCTTACCGCGCGATGCTTCACGGCCATTACGAGTATGTGTTGAACGAGGTAACATACCGTATTCAGCCGTAACCCAACCTTTACCTTGGCCTTTCATAAAGCGTGGTACACCAGCTTCAACCGTTGCTGTACACAAAACTTTAGTATTTCCAAACTCTACTAATACTGAACCTTCAGCATGCATAGTGTAATTACGTGTGAATGTAACCGGTCTAATTTGATTAGGTGTTCTTTCGCTTGGACGCATTAACGATCCCCTTAATTCTGAATTTGCCACATTATAAGTCGATGTGGTGCCAGATGCCATGTTCATTTACATAATTAACTGCATCAGAAAAGCACATTTCAGAAAATTTACGCTAGAGGTTAAAAGCTGATTCGGTATAATCAGTCAACTTTGTATTTAAAAATGTAGGAAATCATCCATGATCCACAGCATGACAGCTTATGCGCGCCGCGAAATTAAAGGCGAATGGGGCACTGGCACGTGGGAAATTCGTTCAGTAAACCAACGTTACCTTGAAACATTTATTCGTGCACCAGAGCAATTTCGTGGCATGGAGCCCGTTATTCGCGAGCGTCTGCGTAAGCACTTACAGCGTGGTAAGGTAGAGGTCTTCTTAAAATTTGTCGCAAATCCCGCACATGTTGGTGAATTATCAATTAATCAGTCGCTGGCGGAGCAGTTAATTAATAGTGCTAAGTGGGTTCAGCAACAAAGCAGTGGTGACATTAACCCTGTGGATATTTTACGTTGGCCTGGTGTTATGGAGGCACAAGAAATTGATATGGATAGTGTAAATACGGCACTCATTATTGGCCTTGACCAAGTAATTGAAGACTTTAAATCTGCACGTGGTGATGAAGGTGCAAACCTTGAAGAAATGATAGCTACACGATTAACCGCTATTTTAGAACAAGTTGATATCGTTGAAGCACACATGCCAGAAATTACTAAATGGCAACGTGAAAAGTTGGTACAAAAACTTGAAGATTTAACAACAAATATTGATGAGTCACGCCTTGAGCAAGAACTGATTTACCTTGCACAAAAGCAAGATGTTGCTGAAGAGCTAGATCGTTTAAAGTCGCACGTTAAAGAAACACGCAAAATCCTGAGTAAAGGTGGTGCTTGTGGTCGTCGTTTAGATTTTATGATGCAAGAGTTTAATCGTGAAGCAAACACCCTCGCCTCTAAGTCAATCAACAGTGACATCACCAATGCAGCGGTAGAGCTAAAAGTATTGATTGAGCAAATGCGTGAGCAGATCCAGAACATTGAGTAACTTTTTTTGGTTTTACCACTCACTTGAGCATAATTAGCTAAATAAAGTACAATATAATAATTGAAGGCTTGAGCTGTTTATAGTTCGAGCCTGTTTATTTTTAGATAGAGAAAATAATGGCACACTCTCGCGGAAACTTATTTATTTTATCTGCGCCTTCTGGGGCGGGTAAATCGAGCTTAATAAATGCATTACTAAAAAAGCATGCTGATATGAAAGTATCGGTATCGCACACTACCCGCGCACCGCGCCCTGGTGAAAACGATGCAGAACACTACCATTTTGTATCGGTTGATGAGTTTAAGGCACTAATTGCCAAAGATGACTTTTTTGAATGGGCGCAAGTATTTGATAATTATTACGGTACTTCTAAACAAGCCATTGAATCACAGTTAGCCGCTGGCATTGATGTGTTTTTAGATATTGATTGGCAAGGCGCTCGCCAAGTTCGAAAAATAATGGATGACGTAAAAACTATCTTTATTTTACCGCCGTCAAAGCAAGAGTTAGAGCAACGTTTAAATAACCGTGGCCAAGATTCAGCTGAAATTATTGCCGGGCGTATGGCACAAGCTCAATCAGAAACCTCTCATTACGATGAGTATGACTTTGTTGTTGTGAATGATGATTTTGATACTGCTTTAAGTGAAATAGAAAGTGTTGTTATTGCACAGCGATTAACGCTAAAAGCGCAAACCACGCGTCATCAAACTTTAATTAATGAGCTACTTAAATAATCTAAATTACGATTAATTTTCGGTTCATGCCTTAAAATAGATAAAAATTAACCACTGGCTATTGGCGAAACTTGCTGCGTGCAGTAAACTACGCCTTTGCTTTTAAATTATTTTGGAGTGCTAAGATGGCTCGCGTAACAGTTGAAGATGCAGTAGATGCAATTGGTAATCGTTTTGACTTAATTTTAGTTGCGGCCCGTCGTGCCCGCCAAATTGCTGTTGGTGGTAAAGATCCACTGGTAGATCCTGAGAACGATAAGCCAACAGTTGTTGCTTTACGTGAAATCGAACTTGGTTTAGTTGATAATTCTTCAATGGATGTTATTGACCGTGAAGAACAACAACACCAAGAAGCGGCAGAACTAGCCGCTGTTGCTGCCATTGTTGGTGGCAACCAATAATCAACCGCCCGGTTTGATTTAGCTAACGGCATAGTATTTCAACTATAGCCGTTGGCAATCCTTTGTTTTCATCGTATATTCGTAACTTATCCTAACTTATTTGCTTCACGAGAACATTGGAGTGTGAATGTATCTTTTTGAAGGTCTTAAAAAGAAAATCTCAAAATACTTGCCAGCAGACGATGTTGAGCTAGTTCAAAAAGCTTATGTGGTAGCCCGAGAGGCCCATGAAGGTCAAACTCGCTCAAGTGGCGAACCTTATATTACTCACCCCGTTGAAGTCACTCAAATATTAGCTAGCATGCACCTTGACCATGAAACGCTCATGGCAGCATTGATGCACGATGTGATTGAAGATACTGATTTTAGCCAACAGGATTTAGCTGAAATATTTGGTGAAACGGTGGCTGAACTCGTTGAAGGTGTGAGCAAGCTTGATAAGTTAAGCTTTAAAGATAAAAAAGAGTTTCAAGCTGAAAACTATCGAAAAATGATTATGGCAATGACCCAAGATATTCGGGTTATTTTAATCAAGTTGGCTGATAGAACGCATAACATGCGAACATTAGGCGCACTTCGTCCTGATAAACGTCGCCGTATTGCTCGCGAAACTCTAGAAATTTATGCGCCGATTGCTAATCGTTTAGGTATTCACGATATAAAAAATGAGCTAGAAGACTTAGGTTTTCAAGCGCTGTATCCAATGCGTCATCGTGCACTTAAATCGCAAGTGGCTAAAGCGCGTGGAAATCGTAAAGAAGTTATTTCAAATATTCAAACAGAAATTGAAGCACGCCTTGAAGAGTCAGGCATAAAGGCCACCGTATCAGGCCGTGAAAAGCATCTATACAGTATTTATAAAAAAATGCTTAATAAAGAGTTACTGTTTAACGAAGTCATGGATATTTACGCTTTTCGTATTGCGGTGGACTCTATGGACACCTGTTATCGCGTACTTGGTGTAGCTCATAACTTATATAAGCCAATTGAAACCCGCTTTAAAGATTATATTGCTGTACCAAAAACTAATGGCTATCAATCACTTCATACTTCTTTGGTTGGCCCGCATGGTATTCCTGTTGAAATTCAAATCCGTACTCACGATATGGATCACATGGCAGACAAAGGAGTCGCGGCTCACTGGATGTATAAAAAGTCTGGCGACAATGCGGGCCACACTGCGCAGCAGCGTGCTCGCCAATGGATGCAAAGCTTACTAGAGTTACAGCAAAGTGCGGGATCATCATTTGAGTTTGTTGAAAACGTTAAAACCGAACTCTTCCCTGAAGAAATTTACGTGTTTACTCCTGATGGTCGCATCGTTGAACTGCCAATGGGCGCGACTGCGGTCGATTTTGCTTATGCCGTTCATACTGATGTTGGTAATACTTGTGTTGGCGCACGCGTTAATCGTAAGCCTTACCCTTTAAGTAAAGCCATTGATACTGGGCAAACAATAGAAATTATTACTAGCTCAGGCGCTCATCCTAACGCAACATGGCTTAACTTTATTGTTACTGGTAAAGCGCGACTGGGCGTACGTAACTACCTTAAAAGCCAACAGCATGAAGAAGCATTATTATTAGGTCGTCGCTTACTTGATTCAGCCCTAGGTGAGAACAAGTTTGATAACCTGCCAGCTGAAAATATTACGCGAGTGCTTGAGGAGCATGAACTCTCTTCAACCTTAGAGCTACTTGTAGAAATTGGCTCAGGTAATTTAATGAGCATGCTGATTGCCAAACGCTTATTACAAAACGATAACGATGACTTAAACGATATTGCTAAACGTGCAAAAGCAACCATTATTGGCACTGAAGGTATGTTAGTTAATTATTCTAAATGTTGTCGTCCAGTGCCTGGAGACGCTATTACAGCCCATGTCAGCCAGGGTAAAGGTTTAACGGTTCATCGCCAAGAGTGTAAGAACATTCGTGGCTGGGAAAATGATCGTTCGAAATACCTTGTCGTAAAATGGGATGATAATCCAGAAAAAGAATACATTGCGGCTTTACGGGTAGAAATTATTAACCACCAAGGTGCGCTGGCTAAATTAACCAATGTGGTCGCAACGACACAGGCCAATATTGTAGAAATAGCTACCGATGAAAAAGAAAGTAATTTATACGTGATAGACTTAGGGATAACAGTTAAAAACCGTATCCACGTCGCTAATATCATGCGTCGTATACGTGTGATGCCGGATGTACAAAAAGTCTATCGTAAAAAATAAAATAGGAACATCATGAATAAAGCATTTATATCAACGGATAAAGCACCTGCAGCGATTGGCACATACAGCCAAGCAGTGAAAGTGGGTACAGCGGTTTATTTATCTGGCCAAATTCCACTTGTCCCTGAAACAATGGACGTTATATCTGAAGACTTTAGCGAGCAAACACACCAAGTATTTAAAAATATTTGTGCGGTTTGTGAAGAAGCTGGCGGCACCATTCAAGATTTAGTAAAAGTAAATATTTACCTTACTGATCTTTCAAATTTTGCCATTGTTAACGAAGTAATGAGCCAATATTTTAAACAGCCTTATCCTGCTCGCGCTGCTATTGGCGTTCGTGCACTACCTAAAGGTGTACAAGTAGAAATAGACGGTATTATGGAACTTCCTTCAACAAACTAACCTCTATAAGCTATGAGCGCCGCTCATAGCTTATATTCCAATCTGTAACTACACTTTGATGAATTCTTGACTCAAAACTAAAATTCTAGCACTCTGTAATCACATTATTTAATTAAACCTTACTTTAGTAGTAGAAAAGGATGACTTGTGTTTAAGCTTGCTAAAAATGGCAATGTATTGCTCGATACGAGTAAATCTGCACCCGCCAGTGCTGCTTTTATCATTGAAGCAATTGAACAATCGCCTTACAGCGAGTGTGAAATCAATCATGACGCCATAAATAACTATTTCAGCAGTGCAACACCTGAACGTATATTAGTTGTTGCAACACGTCATGATGCCACCTTAAGCGTGAAGATAAGTGATGATAAAATGCTAGCCACAGGCACGCTCACTCTTGCTAAAGGGGGAGCAACACTGAGTTTTGATGAAGCTAAAAAAGAATTAGTTAAAGCGCACGTTGCGAGAGGTTATAAGCAAGCATTTTTAGAGCAACTTTTACAAAAGCAATCTGAACTCCCATCTGGCTCCATAGTCAGTGGTCCACTCGCCAAAGGGCGCTTACCTATAGACGGTAAACCAACTAAATTTAACGCAATGGTTCAAACACTTAAAGATCGTCTCAAAGCCCCTAAATTAAAAGAAGATGGCAGTGTAGATATGCGCGACTTTGGTAAGTTAGCAAGTGTAAAACCAGGTGAGTTACTAATACAGCAACAACCCGCTACACCAGGCCAAGAAGGGTTTACCGTGTTAGGCGATGTATTACCTGCAAAACCCGGACAGGTTCATACTCTAATTGCAGGTGAGGGCACTGAAATCTCAAAAAATAATCCGATGGAATTACTCTCTACGATTGCTGGCGTGCCGGTTGAAATAAATAATGGCATGCGTGTTGACGATATTTTTACTGTCAACGATGTGTCGGTAAAAACAGGGCATATCGACTTTGAAGGCAGTGTGATAGTGAGTAAAAATGTAGAGCCAGGTATGCGTATTAATGCAACGGGCGACATTACCGTTTTTGGTACGGTTGAATCTGGCGAATTAACCGCAGGAGGCGATATAACTGTAAAACAAGGGGTAATTGGCCATCAAAAGCCTGAAGATAAATCACTGTCTTGTAAAATAATATGCGCAGGCGATTTCCATGCCTCACACTCTCAATATTGTTACATTGAAGCTAAAAACATTCTGCTTGACCGTCAAGCTAGCCACAGCTCAATGAAAGCAAAGAGTACAATACAAATTGGTCAATCCGAGTTGTCTAAAGGAAAGCTATTTGGGGGTGAAATTCTAGATGCCACTAAACTGATTGCCGGCGAGATAGGTAATGAATCTGGCGCTAAAATGGTAATTAATTTAGCGGCTTCAGCCAATGAAATGACTAAAGAGATTGATAAATCTTTTAGTGAACTAACAGCAACAAATGAACAAGTTGATAGTTTACAAGCGGCTTTAGAAAAAGCAGATTTAATTAAAGATGCAGATAAAAAAAATGAACTCATAAATAAAATTGGCACCACGCAGCTACACCTTAGTCAGCAAGCAGCACAATTAGAAAAGCAAGTAGCAGGTTTAGAGCAAAAACTGAATACGTTACTCGATGAAGCCATGTTAACTGTGAATGGCGTTTTACATTCGGGTGTAGAGATCCATATCTTCAATAAACTGCTTAAAACGACCCGTAACTTCCCACCGAGTAGTGTTAAGTTAGAAAATAACAAAATAGAAATTGAATTTAAAACTTAATAATAAGGGGCTGTTAGTAACAGCCCCAACTTTTTATAGTAAACCGTCTACACTTGTATAGGTTTGCGCTGGCCACACACCTACCTGCACTTGCCCTATATGTTGTTTTTGTAATAACAGCATCGCTAAACGAGATTGACCAATACCACCGCCAATTGTCTGTGGAAGCTTACTTTCTAGTAATGCCTTATGCCAGTCAAACTCTAAACGGTCTTCATCCCCCGTAATACTTAATTGAGTTTGCAATACTTCAGGGCTTACACGAATTCCCATCGATGAGATTTCGAAAGCGTCTTCAAGCACTGGGTTCCATACTAAAATATCACCATTTAATCCCATGTACTGCTCGCATGTCGGGGTTGACCAATCGTCGTAATCTGGCGCTCTCACATCATGAATTTTGCCATCACTCAATGCTCCCCCAATACCAATTAAAAATACAGCGCCATATTCTTGAGTAATCGCCTTTTCACGCTGCTTGGCTGTAAAATCTGGGTACATTTTACGTAATGCTTCACTATGTACAAAAGTAATCTCTGTAGGTAAAAATGGTGTTAAACCAAAGCTGTCACTAACATATTTCTCAGTGGCTTTAATACCTTGGTAAATAGTTTCAACCGTTTGCTTCAAAGTAGATAAAGAACGCTGCGTACTTTCACAAATAACTTGTTCCCAGTCCCACTGATCAACATACACAGAATGGATTGGGCTTAGTGAATCTTCATCAGGTCGCAACGCTTTCATTTGTGTGTAAATTCCTTCACCTTTAGAGAAACCATACTCACCCAAGGTTTTTCGTTTCCACTTTGCTAACGAATGCACAACTTCGTAACGGCTATCTGTAATGGCTTTAACATTCACCGCAACAGCGTTCTCGTGTCCACTTAAGTTATCCTGAGTACCGTCACCTACCTTAGCTAAAATAGGTGCCTGCACCTCAATTAAGCCTAATTTTTGCTCTAATTGCTGTGAAAAAAACTGTTTAACTTTACTTATTTGCTGCTGCTGCTGCACATAGTGTGAACTCATAATAATTGGCCTCATTCCCAGTTATTGTATTGGCGACTCAGCGCTTAGTAGCGCTTCAATATGGTTATCGTAACAATTAAATGGTTTAATTCAATAACCCATAACAAAAATAGCTTTAAGATATTAAAACCATTAAAAAAATGGTATAAAAACAACAAATACAATAATACAAAGCAGCTAAACCTATGGAAAATTATCAAATCGATAATCTAGACAAACAGATTCTGCATGCATTAATGGATAATGCACGTACACCCTATGCTGAATTAGCAAAGCGTTTCGGTGTCAGTGCAGGAACAATTCATGTACGGATTGAAAAAATGAAACAAGCGGGGATCATTACAGGTACCCAATTAACCATTAATACCAAACAGCTTGGCTACGATGTATGTTGTTTTATCGGCATTAATTTAAATAATGCCAGAGACTACCCACAAACTCTGATTAAGCTTGAATCATTAGAAGAGGTTGTTGAAGCATATTACACCACCGGTAATTACAGTATTTTTATTAAAGTAATGACTCGCTCGATCGATCATCTGCAAGATGTATTGATCAATAAAATACAAGCAATAGAAGCTATTCAGTCAACCGAAACCCTGATCTCATTACAAAACCCGATTAGCCGAACAGTGGTGCCTTAAGGTGAAAAATCTCGTATAATCTGCCGAAAAAGAGGACCCCCATGCAGCAAACTCGTTATCAAAGAATTGAAAGTGTACTTTCACGTCGTCAAACCGATCTTACCGTGTGTTTAGAAGACGTACATAAACACCATAACTTATCTGCCATAGTCAGAACGGCCGATGCTGTTGGTTGCCATCATGTGCATGCAGTCTGGCCAGAAAAGCAAAAGTGGCTAACCAATAATACCTCAGGTGGCAGTAAGAACTGGTTAAACACACACCTTCACAGGGACATAGATGATGCCGCAGCCAGTATCCGTGCCCATAACCCCGATGTACAAATTTTGGCAACTCATTTAAGTGAAGATGCCGTCGATTTTAGAGAAATTGATTACACTAAACCCACTGCAATTATTGTCGGCCAAGAAAAAACGGGGATCTCAGAAAAAGCGCTCGAATATGCAGATCAAAACATTATTATTCCAATGCAAGGCATGGTGCAATCGTTAAATGTATCCGTTGCAGCAGCATTAATCTTATTCGAAGCACAACGTCAACGTGAGTTAGCTGGATTATATAATAGAAATATGCTGAGTGAAGAAATAAAACACCCAATGTATTTTGAAGGCTGCCACCCAATTATTGCAAGGCAGTGTAAGCAAAAGAACTTACCTTATCCCGCACTTGATGAGCATGGCGAAATCGTTGCGGATGAACAATTTTGGCAGACATTAAAACATACTTGATGCATATACAGTGTATAAGTACACTTAACTCACTAAATAACAATAATTGAGCCTACTTTGTCTAAACCTAGCTTAAGCCAATACCCAATCACAGAACTTAAAGGCGTAGGCCCTAAAATGGCTGAACGACTTTTAAAGCTAGGCATTACCACAGTGCAAGATATGCTTTTTCATTTACCGCTAAGGTATGAAGACAGAACGCGTATTTATGCTATTAGTGAGCTTACCGCACATAGCCATGTAACGGTTCAAGCAACCATTGAAACAAGCCAAATTACCTTTGGTAAAAGGCGTATGCTGGTTTGCCAAATAAATGATGGGACAGGTAGGTTAACTCTACGATTTTTTAATTTTACCGCAGCACAAAAAAACGCATTTAGCGCGGGTAAAATAATTCGCTGTTTTGGCGAAATACGTCGCGGACGTGTTGGCTTTGAAATGAGTCATCCTGAATACAGTATTAGCGACACTTTTGAACAGCAACCAACGTCATCAACACTTACGCCAGTCTATTCAACAACCGAGGGGTTAAAGCAACTCTCTATCAGGGCGTTGAGTGAACAGGCAATAGAATTGCTTCAAAAATACGCAGTAGAAGAGCTACTACCTCAACAATGGCAACCATCGCAACTACCGTTAAGTGATGCGTTATTGCTATTGCATCGCCCCCCTAATGATGTTGATATCATTGCGCTTGAACAAGGGACTCACCCAGCACAACAACGGCTCGTTTTTGAAGAGTTGTTAGCTCAAAATCTCAGCCTCTTAAAAGTAAGAGAGCAAGGACAACAAGTTAAAGCTATTGCCCTTGAGCCCACTAATCCATTAGAAGCACAATTTCTAGCACAATTACCCTTTGCGCCAACCAATGCACAAAGCCGTGTAGTATCAGAAATTAAAACAGACATGCAACACGCTTACCCTATGATGCGACTTGTCCAAGGGGATGTAGGCTCTGGTAAAACATTAGTCGCAGCCCTGGGCGCTTTAACTGCGATAGCACAAGGCTATCAGGTCGCATTAATGGCGCCAACAGAGATATTATCAGAGCAACACGGAATCAACTTTTCCAACTGGTTTGAAAGCCTTGGAATAACGGTTGCTTGGCTAGGCGGTAAAACAAAAGGAAAAGAGCGAGTTAATACCCTTGCTATGATCGCCTCCGGTGAAGCGCAGATGATTGTGGGTACCCATGCTTTATTTCAAGATGAAGTAAAATTTAACAATCTCGTACTTATCATTATTGATGAGCAACATCGCTTTGGGGTTCATCAACGTTTATCACTGCGTGAAAAAGGGCGCTTTGGTGATTGTTACCCACATCAACTAGTAATGACAGCAACACCTATACCACGTACGCTCGCGATGACTGCTTATGCAGATTTAGAAACCTCAGTGATCGACGAATTACCACCTGGGCGAACTCCTATTACCACTGTTGCCATCCCTGATACCCGCAGAGATGACATCATTAGTCGAGTGAAACTTGCCTGTAATGAACAAGGTCGACAAGTTTACTGGGTATGTACTCTTATAGACGAGTCTGAAGTATTACAATGCCAAGCAGCTGAAGACAGCGCTTTACAATTAAAAGAAGCCTTACCTGAACTTAATATTGGTTTAGTCCATGGGAGAATGAAAGCCACTGAAAAGCAAGCCATTATGAGTGAGTTTAAAACGGGGAACATTCATGTACTTGTCGCAACAACCGTAATCGAGGTCGGTGTTGATGTCCCCAATGCGAGCCTAATTATCATTGAAAACCCAGAGCGCTTAGGTTTAGCACAGCTTCACCAATTACGAGGCCGTGTAGGACGTGGAGCAACCGCATCGCATTGCGTTCTTTTATACCATGCACCACTTTCTCATACTGCACAGAAGCGATTAGGAGTACTGCGCGACAGTAACGATGGCTTTGTTATAGCAGAACGTGATTTAGAAATACGCGGCCCAGGTGAAGTACTTGGAACTAAACAAACCGGTTTAGCCGAATTCAAAATCGCTGATTTAACACGCGATAAACAAACACTCAATCAAGTAAGGCCCATCGCACAACAAATGCTTAAGCAATATCCTCAGCATATAGACCCACTTATTCACCGCTGGTTAGGTAATAAATCAAACTACGCACAAGCATAGTCGGTTTTTAAACTTTACTTTTCACTTCATCATCCAGACTTATACCAATTCGCTTAATTAAGCGGTCTAATTTGAGGCAGGAAAAACGGGTTGATAGCTAGGCAAAAAATTCGCTATTTAGTTGTTCTAAATGAGAATTTTTTAACACAGATAGCGACACGTTTAGCCCCGCAAAATGATTGAGTATTATTGCGGATTGGTATTACCCCAAACGAATATATTTTCATAATGCCTTTATTCTCAGGCCTTGTCGTCCACAGCGTTAGAGTAGTCTTTAGGCGCTTATTCTTTTACTTTTACCTGATGCCTTTTACCTTTCAGCTGCGTTTTTTACTTTCCTGCAGACGTAAAAAAACCCGCTACATTACTGAACGGGTTTCTCTTATTTGGAGCCTGGTAATGTCGTAGTGCCCACAGCGGTAGAGAGCCACATAGCAAATATATAGAGTCGGCATTAGGCGCTTATTATTTTCCTTTTACCTGATGCCTTTTACCTTTCACCTGCGCTTTTACTTTCCTGCATACGTAAAAAAGCCCGACTATTGCTAGTCGGGCTTTCTCAATTTGGAGCTTGGTGATGTCGTGGTGCCCACAGCGGTAGAGAGCCACATAGCAAATGTATAGAGTCGGCATTAGGCGCTTATTATTTTCCTTTTACCTGATACCTTTTACCTTTCACCTGCGTTTTTACTTTCCTGCAGACGTAAAAAAGCCCGACTATTGCTAGTCGGGCTTTCTTTAATTTGGAGCCTGGTAATGTCCTACTTTCACATAGCAAATGCTACACTATCATCGGCGCTGTTTCGTTTCACTACTG
>NZ_JALNTK010000040.1:0-14099 GCF_023161865.1 Pseudoalteromonas sp. 2CM36K | reverse complement strand
TCACTAACTTCCGATGTAATAAATGATAGCTAATCATCTATTACAGAGAGATACAAGGCGGGGCTTTATGCCGCGCATTTTATATTTCAGACAACGAGTTACTGGCCATGGGGTTAAAACCTCGCACCTATTACCTGCGGCGCTGCTGTATTTTAGCTAACTTTTCTTTTTGCTCAGCGTTAAGCAATTGCATTACTTGATGCTGGGTTTTTAATTTAATTAACCCCAATTGCTGTTTCTTATCTTGGCGTGCGGTTAATAGCTCTTTCGCCGCGTTTTCGTCAAACGTTGGAGCGCTAAGTAGTGCATCCATTTTTGCTTTATGCGCTTCGCGCTGTGCTTTACGTGCTTCTTTATCGCCGCCACGTAGCGCTTTCATTTGCGTTTTTTGCGCTTCAAAAATAGCTTCAAGCTTAGTTTGCTGCTCGTCGGTTAGACTAAGTTTGTCTGCGCCGCGCTCAGAGAGTAAAAAACGCGCTTGAGAATGCCCTTGCTTATCGTGCATGCCGCCTTTTGCTAATACGCTACTGGCACCAAGTGTAGCCGTTGCTAGACCACAAATAAGTACTAATTTTGAAAGTGTATTTACTTTAGTCATAATCATCACCTTAATATTGGATGGATTGAATTTGATTGTGGCTGCTTAGCCAGTGAGTTAACTATACCGCTTGCAACGCAAAGTAACGCAAAGCAGTGTAAAGGTTGTGTAAAGATTCACTTTTACACAATTTAAGAAGTAAAATATCCATATAGAAATTGCCTAAGGGTTTGAAATGAAGCTATTAATGATTGATGACGACACAGGTTTGTGCGAACTACTCACTGAATATTTAGCCGCGCAAGGCTTTGACGTACAAAGCGTTCACGATGGCGAGCAAGGCTTAAAGCTTGCTTTGTCAAATGACTACGCGCTGATATTGCTTGATGTAATGCTCCCCACCCTTGATGGCTTTGAAGTACTTAAACAACTTAGGCAAACCAAGCTAACTCCGGTCATTATGCTCACTGCAAAAGGCGAAGACTTTGACCGCATTTTTGGCCTAGAGCTTGGCGCAGACGATTACATAGCTAAACCCTTTAATCATCGCGAGTTGCTTGCCCGTGTAAAAGCCATTACCCGCCGCATGGAGCACATTAATAGCCTAAACGTTGCAACGCCTAGCAAAATGAATGTAAATGGCATTACAGTTAATTTGGCAGCCCGAGAGGCCGCTATTAACGAGCACCCCCTCACACTGACTGGCACAGAGTACGAAGTACTGGTGTTATTGATTAAAAATGCCGGCGAAGTTGTCAGCAAAGAGCAAATAAGTGAAGAAGTGCTCGGGAGGCGCTTAGCTTCGTTTGACCGCTCAATTGATATGCATGTGAGTAATATTCGAAAAAAAATAGCCGAGCATATCGCGGGTGAAAAAATTAAAACTATTCGAGGGACGGGTTATGTCTTTATCCAAGGAGAGTAAAGTAACGCGTTTTAGCTGGTTAAGACACCCTCGACATTATTTGTTTTTTAAAGTCTTTGCTTGGTTTTGGCTAACGATCATTGGCACTTTTACTGCGCTATTTTTCTTAAGTAATATTTCGCTGATCAATGCTATTAGCCATGACCCCCTAAAAGGGCCCATGCAAAAAAATCTAGAACACTTGGCTCGAGGTATCGAACGTAGTGCACATAAACACAAGCGCTCTATTCATGACATTATTACTCACCCGCGTTTGAGTAAACGCAAGTTACTTTATTTAAATTCACTAAGTAGCGATGAGTTTTTGATCAGTAAAAAAGTTGAGAATAATATTGATTTTAGCTTACTGAACTTTAGTGAAGGCATGCCACCTCAAATTATTTTTACTGAATATTACCAAGCTTTTGGCCCTGTGCGCATTCGAGTACCTGAAGGCGAATTTGCGTTATATGAAATCGATATAAATCAACAGCGACCGCTCTTTATTCGCTTAAGATTGTTGCCGGTTTGGTTAAAAATTTCTATCGCCATTATCGCCTCACTTACATTAAGTTTTTTATTTAGTCGTAACTTAATTGCCCCTATAAATAGTTTAAAACAAGCTGCAATTAGGCTCTCAAATGGCGATTTAAGTGCGCGCGCATCAATAAATAGTCAACGAAAAGATGAGCTTGGAGTTTTAGGACGCGATTTTAACCGTATGGCTGATCAATTAGAGCAACTACTTAGCGCTCAAAAGCGTTTACTTGCCGATATATCCCATGAATTGCGCTCCCCACTAACACGCTTAAAAATGGCCACAGGGCTGGCGCAAATGCAAGCGAGTGAGGCCAGCCAATCGTATTTATTGCGTATTGAAAAAGAAGCAAATCAACTTGATAAAATGATAGCCGATGTATTGCAGGTATCGCGCTTAGAAGCCAATAGCCAACCTTTATCACTGCAAGCGCAGTCGTTACAAGTTATTGTTGACCATGTGATTAACGATGCTCAGTTTGAAGCAAAACAGCACAATAAAACGCTGCATATTCAAGGTGATGCTCAGGTAAATATAGAGTGCGACGAAATGCTGATTGCCAGTGCTCTAGAAAATATTTTACGTAATGCAATTAAATACGCACAACATACTATTAGCATCACCTTAAAACACAGTGATATCATCACTATACAAATATGTGATGACGGCCCTGGCGTTCCCGCAGCGCAACTTGATAAACTATGTGAGCCATTTTTTAGACAATCAGACGCCCGCGACCGAGTCAGCGGCGGCACTGGGCTGGGTTTAGCCATTGCAAAAAATGCGGTGATTGCCCACGGCGGAAATTTAGCTTTATCAAATAAGGACGCTGGCGGATTATGCGTTGAGATAAGCTTACCAATACAAAAGAGAGACCATGTTTTATAGCAATGAAAGCGAGCTTGAAAATAATCTGCCTGCCATTAATGAGTTTTATACTAATACACTCAAAAAAGCCTATTTAAGCACGGCTGCCGGTAAATTATTTTATGCTTACGCTAAGCCTAAACAGGCTCACACTGCCATTGTTATTAGTTCTGGGCGCATTGAAGGGCTCGATAAATACAAAGAGCTGCTTTGGGAGCTTTATTGTAATAATTTTGCTGTTTTTATTGTTGATCACCAAGGCCAAGGGCGCTCTTATCGGTTATTAAAAAACCCCCATAAAGGCCATGTCAAACAATTTGAAGATTACAGTCACGATCTTAATCAATTCAATCTTGAGGTGGTAAAGCAGCATTGGCAAGGTAAAAAACTACTGCTTAGCCATTCAATGGGCGGCGCTATAGCGTTTGATTACTTAGCACGTTACTCACATGACTTTAGTGGGGCGTTTTTATCTGCGCCCATGTTTGATATTCATACTAAAGGAATACCAAAACCCGTAGCACAGTTTATCGCCGCCAGTGCGTCATTATTAGGGTTCTCAGGGTGTTATGCGTTAGGACAAAGCGATTATACACCTGAAGAGTTTGCGCTTAACACTTTAACCAGTAGCCAAATACGCTATGATCAATTTAGGGCAACTTATCAGCAAACGCCACTATTACAATTAGGCGGTGTTACCTATGGCTGGCTGCATACTGTTTTTTCATTTATTAAAGCGCTCGATAAACTATCTATAACAACCCCGTTATTTATAGCCAGCGCAGAAAATGACGAAGTGGTTGATAACCAAGCTCAGCATAAGCTTGCAAGCCGACATAAAAACACCCTAATAAAGCAGTTTAAAGGGGCTAAGCACGAGCTGTTTTTTGAGCGGGACGAAATTCGCCAACCATTGCTGACAAGCCTTTATAAATTTTGTGATTCAATAGGTTAACTACTAAGCGACAGCGGATCTAGGTGAATCAAAATATCAACTTCAGATTCAAATTGCTGAGTGATCATCAGCTCCACTTCATCTGCCACTTTATGGGCACGAATAAGTGGTAAATTGTCATCAAGCTCTAAATGCAGTTGAATAAACTTAACTTTACCGCCCTGTCGAGTGCGAATACCGTGAACGCCATAAACATCATTATGGTTACGCGCTATTTCAAAAATACTTTGCTTTTCTTCATCGGGTAGCTCTTTGTCCATTAAATGCGAGGCACTTTCGGTTGCTATATCCCAACTGTTATACAATAAATAACCTGCCACACCGATAGCAAACAATGGGTCGGCATACAGTACGCCATAGTAGGCGAGTAAAATAGCAAGCAATACCGCCGCATTTAAAATTAAATCGCCCTTGTAGTGAACGGAGTCGGCTTTTATAGCGATTGATTCTGTGTGCTTCACGACTTTATTTTGCACAAATACAATTACCAAGGTACAAGCAATGGCAAAAATACTCACCCATACACCTAATAATGAGTGCGAAAGCTCTACTGGGTTTATTAATCGCTCGATACCATGAAACATTAATAAACAGCCCGAGCCCGCAATAAATGCAGCTTGGCCTAACCCTGCAAGCGCCTCCGCTTTACCGTGACCAAACCGGTGGTCATCATCCGCAGGACGCAGTGCATACGATAAAACTAAAAAGCTCATTAGCGTCGCGGTAATATCCATTAATGAGTCGGTTAATGAGCCAAGCATTGACGCCGAACCCGACGCCAGCCAAGCCCATGCTTTGGTCGCAATCATTAGGCTCACCATGACCATGGTCACTATGCTTGAAGCTTTGACCCAAAATTCATAACTGCGATTATGCACGTATCTGTCCAAGTGTAAGTTGTATTTAATGTTTGTAGTATATCATTTTTTATTCATTGTTCGTGTATACTGAGCCAGTCAAATTAAAGATTTTATAGGGCTTATTGTGCTGGATATTGTTTTATACCAACCTGAAATTCCGCCTAACACCGGGAATATCATTCGTTTATGTGCCAATACTGGCTATTCATTGCATTTAATTGAGCCGTTAGGGTTTGAGTGGGATGACAAACGTGTAAAACGCGCTGGACTTGACTATCACGAATTTAGCCATGTACAACGCCATGCCTCATTTGATGCTTACTTAGAAAAGTGCCAACCTAAAAAGGTGTATGCTTGCACTACTAAAGGTAGCCAATTTCATCACCAAGCACAGTATGAAGCGGGTGATTGCTTAGTATTCGGCCCAGAAACCCGAGGCTTACCTGATGACATGATTCAAGCACTGCCAAACGAGCAACGCGTGCGTATACCTATGCAAGCCGATAGTCGCAGTATGAATCTGTCTAATGCAGTAGCTGTGTTTGTGTATGAATCTTGGCGCCAGCTTGGCTTTGTAAACGCGCAGTAATTATTTACCAATAATAAAAAACCGACATTATGTCGGTTTTTTAATTTTTAAAGAATAGTGAAGCATTTATTCTGACTTTTGTTCACGACCTAATAACGCCATAGCAGCCGCTTTCATGTCTTTATTTTCATAGAGTACTTTATATATTTGCTCGGTAATTGGCATTTCCACACCAGCGCGTTGAGCTAGTAAGTACACTTCTTTGGTATTTCTAAAGCCTTCAACCACTTGGCCGATTGATGCAATGGCATCATCAACACTCTCACCTTTGCCTAAGGCTAAACCAAAACGACGATTGCGCGATTGGTTATCGGTACAGGTCAGAATTAAATCACCTAACCCAGCCATGCCCATAAAGGTTTCAGGTTTTGCACCCAGTGCACACCCTAAACGTGACAACTCTGCTAAACCACGAGTGATAAGCGCGGTACGAGCATTTGCACCAAACCCCACTCCATCAGAAATTCCCGCACCAATGGCAATCACGTTTTTAACCGCACCACCGAGCTGTATACCAATAAAATCATCATTGTTATACACCCTAAACGAGCGCCCGCAATGCAATAAATCGGCTATTTGTTTAGCAAATGCCGATGATGTTGATGACACCGAAATTGCAGTTGGTGATCCCATCGCCATTTCTTTGGCAAAGGTTGGCCCTGAAAGCACCGCTAATGGCACCTCTTCACCTAGCTCTTGCACTGCCACTTCTTGTAACAAACGCCCAGTATTTGGCTCTAGCCCTTTGGTGGCCCAAGCTATTTTTGCATTTGGGCGCAAAGCAGGTTTGATTTGCTTTAATGTGTCAGCAAATGCGTGGCTTGGCACAACAACCAAAACAATATCGCTACTTTGCGTTGCACGCTGTAAATCTGCTTCAAGGATTAAGGTGTCAGGAAAAGGAATATCAGGTAAGTAACGTTGATTTTTTCGCTCAGCTGCAAGCGTCGCAACGTCTTGGCTATTGCGTCCCCATAAAGTCACTTTGTGGCCATTTCGGGCTAAACAAATAGCAAGGGCGGTGCCATACGACCCCGCCCCTAAAACAGTAACAGCTGATGTGGCTGTATTCATAAATTAAGCGTCTGCTGTAGCCTGCTCAGCTTGCGCTGTGCGTTGCTGCATGTACTGTGCAAATAATGCGTCAAAATTAACTGGCGCAAGATTAAGTTGTGGGAACGTACCACGATTTACTAAGTTAGATACTGCTTCACGTGCATATGGGAATAACACGTTAGGGCAAAATGCACCTAGCATGTGCGCTAATTGCATTTCTTCAACGTCAGCAATCGTAAAGATACCTGCTTGTTGAATTTCACATAAAAACGCAGTTTCTTCACCGATAGATGCCGTTACAGTTAGCGCAAGCACTACTTCGTAAACACCTTCATCAAGCTTGTTAGAGCGCGTATCTAAATCTAATTTTACTTCTGGAGCCCACTCTTTTTGAAAAATAGCTGGCGAATTTGGCGTTTCAAACGACACATCTTTAGTGTAAATACGTTGAATAGTAAACTGTGCACCTGCATCAGCTTCTGCTGCTGCGTTTTGATTTTGTTCGTTCATTGTTATTCCTAACCTGTTATTTATTATAATTAATTAAATTAAGCACTGAGCTTAGCATCAAGGTGACCTTGCGCTTCTAGTGCCATCATGTCGTCACAGCCACCGATGTGTTCATCGTTGATAAAAATTTGTGGAACCGTGCTTGCGCCACCGGCTTTGGCGATCATTTCATCGCGAAGCTCTGGCTGAACGCCAATATCAATATTTGTGTATTTTACACCTTTGCTGTCTAACAGCGCTAATGCGCGATGGCAAAAAGGACAATATCCTTTGGTGTATAAAACAACGTTACTCATAATTAATCCTTAATCGGTTTAGCTAAGAGATATTAGCGACCGCTTGTTGTTGGCAGACTTGCTGATTGCCACGCACCCATACCGCCAGATAAAACATAAACCTGTTCATAGCCTGCTTTATGCATTGCGGTTGCAACACCTGAAGCAGTCATGCCTGCAGCACATACCACTATAATGGGTTTGCCCTTATACTTTTCAAGGGTTGAGAAATCAGATTCTTTAGCTTTTTCTGGGTTTAAGTGCACAGCACCGGCAATATGGCCGGTTTTAAACTCTTTTTGCCCACGCATATCAACAACCTGGCCGTCTTCGCGATTAATAAGTAACGTTAACTGCTGAGGATTGATTTGACGAATTGCTGAAAATTTACTTTTTATTGCGCCACTAATAATAAGAAACGCAATCGCAACCCAAGCTAGGCTTAAAATTGGATGGTTTGAGACAAATTCAATATATTGATCCATTCGACTTCCACTATAAAGTTACATACTAAAACGGATGTTTTAGATATTTTAAATTCTTACCAATTGCACTTGCACAATGAGCAGTCACTCATCAGCAAATCAATAGAGCGCTGTTAGGCTACTCTGAATTTTAACCTACAATATAGGCTTAACTTATCCCACAACCCTATTCAATACTTGAATAAAATAGAGATTAGCCGCGCAAGTATACCCAAATCAGCTAAAAATGCGAGTTTAAGCACGCTTGAAAGCCACAATGCCCTGCTCTTTTTAACTGAAAAATAACCTAGCCCTTTAAAGTTTTTAATTTAGCCAATCCTAATTGAAAATTTTTAATATCTTCTTTTCATTGCTGATCCTAGCTATAAAACGCGGTATGCTAAGACTTGGCATGTTGGCATTAATGTTAGCGTGTATTTTAGCAACGCTAGGGTCTGTTGATCTTTCAAGGTTAAATTTGCAGCAGTCTGTTTGGTATTTAGGTAAGGCAGAGCCTATGTGGTGTGGTTATTCCCCATAAATAGGCGATAACGCAGCATCAATGCCAAACAGGTGCTGCCCGAAGGGTTCTGCCTAGGGGCGATTTACTCTTTGTTGCCTACATGGATGTAGGTAAGGGGCGTGAGCAGGACGCGGAAGCTTTGCTCGGTTTTTACTTATTCTTACATGGATGTAAGCCAGTAGAATAACGCAGGAGCAGTTATCGAGCCCACTAGGTTACAAACCTCGCGCCGCGATTAAACCGCCTCTAGTTTGAACAAATTTTAATCCGCAAAGGTCAACAGACCCTAATAGGAGTGACTATGACAGAGCATAAAAAACCACTGGTATTAATGATTTTAGATGGCTGGGGATACAGAGAAGATGAGCAAAGCAATGCTATTTTAGCTGCTAACACCCCTGTATTAGATGAGCTTTGGGCCACACGTCCTCATACATTAATTTCAGCATCGGGTTTAGATGTCGGTCTTCCTGATGGCCAAATGGGTAATTCTGAGGTGGGCCATGTTAATTTAGGCGCAGGCCGTATTGTGTATCAAGATTTTACCCGTATCACCAAAGCCATTGATGATGGCGAATTTGATACGACCCCTGCACTTGTTGAAAACATTGATAAAGCCGTTCATGCCAACAAAGCTGTACACATTATGGGACTGTTAAGTCCAGGTGGCGTGCATAGCCACGAAGATCATATTGTTGCCAGCATACAACTAGCTGCAAAACGCGGCGCTAAAGAGGTGTACTTTCATGCCTTTTTAGATGGACGCGATACACCACCGCGTAGTGCTAAAGCGTCTATTGAGCGTATTGAAGCCTTATTTAGCGAACTTAAATGTGGCCGTTTAGCCTCACTAATTGGCCGTTACTATGCCATGGACAGAGACAACCGCTGGAACCGTGTTGAAAAAGCCTATAATTTAATCACCTTAGGTGAAGGTGATTTTGATTATGAAGAAGGCGTAAGTGCACTAAATGCCGCTTATGAGCGCGATGAAAATGACGAATTTGTAGCAGCCAGCACGATCACTCCTAAAGGCAGCGAACCTGTAAAAGTAAATGATGGCGACACCGTTATATTTGCAAACTTTAGAGCAGACCGCGCACGCGAAATAACCCGCGCCTTTGTAGAACCAGGCTTTGACGGCTTTAATAAGAAAAAATCGCCTGAGCTTAGCGGCTTTGTGATGATGACTGAATACGCAGCCGATATAGATGCGCCTGTTGCTTTTGGCCCCACGCCGCTTAATAACGTACTTGGCGAATGGTTTGAAAAACAAGGTAAAACTCAACTGCGTATTTCTGAAACTGAAAAATATGCTCATGTTACCTTTTTCTTCAGTGGTGGACGAGAAGATGAGTTTGACGGCGAAACCCGTGAACTTATCCCATCACCTCAGGTTGCAACTTATGATTTGCAGCCAGAAATGAACTCAAAAATGCTTACCGATAAGCTAGTAGAAGCAATAAAAAGTGGAAAATACGATGCCATTATTTGTAACTACCCTAATGGCGACATGGTCGGTCATTCAGGTGTATTTGAGGCTGCAGTTAAAGCCTGTGAGGCAGTAGATAACTGTATTGGCCGTGTAGTGGATGCATTGAAAGAATATGGCGGCGAAGCACTTATTACCGCCGATCATGGCAATGCAGAGCAAATGGCAAACCTTAAAACAGGCCAAGCGCACACAGCACATACCAGTGAGCCCGTGCCGTTTATTTATGTAGGTCGCGATGCACAAGCTTATTCAGGCAAAGCCTTGAGCGATGTTGCCCCAACCATGCTGCATTTAATGGGGTTAGAGCAACCTGCAGAAATGACAGGGTCGCCAATTATGGTGTTGAAATAACCTATGAAAAAAAGCGCATACCGCGTCATTGCGTGTATCTGTGTACTGCATTCATTAGTCACTGGCGTTGCCGTGGCTAATGAAGATCGTACTAAAAAAGACCTATCCCAAGTTCAAGTGGCTTTAGAGCAAAGCCAAGCTGAATATCAACAACAGCAAAAAGAAATAGCTAAACAGCAGCAAAAGCTAAAAGCACATGAACTCGCTATAGCGAAAAACGCTAAAGCACTCAATATGGCTGAGCAATCAGTTAAAAAAACACAACAACAGCAAGCAGAGCAACAACAACGCGCGATAAAGCTTGAAAAACAACAAGCCCAATTTCAGCGTGTGTTAGCAGCACAGTTAAAAAGTGCTTATATGGCAGGTAGTGATGACTATTCAAAAATGCTGCTTAACCAAGAAAATACCGCTAAATTTGAGCGTACGCTTAGCTATTACAACTACTTAAATAAAGCCCGCATAAAGCAGCTTGATGAACTTAAAGCGCTGCAAATAGAAATTGCGAAAAACCAAGCTGAGCTTGAAAAAACAAAAGAAAAGCTAGTTGCTTTATTTGATGAACAAAAAAGGCGACAAGCAGCGCTTCTTGACGCTAAAAATGAGCGCCAAGCCAGCCTAAAAAATCTAAAAAAGCGGTTAAATAAAACAAAAAATTCAA
This sequence comes from Pseudoalteromonas sp. 2CM36K, assembly GCF_023161865.1. Classification (NCBI taxonomy): domain Bacteria; kingdom Pseudomonadati; phylum Pseudomonadota; class Gammaproteobacteria; order Alteromonadales; family Pseudoalteromonadaceae; genus Pseudoalteromonas; species Pseudoalteromonas sp. 2CM36K. The sequence goes on along the minus strand of NZ_JALNTK010000040.1, from coordinate 3,513 downwards.
TTAGTTACTTAGAAGAGAACGAACAAACGCTGATAGCAACTATTAAAGAACTTGAAGAAGAAAAAACCACAAAAATTGAGCTATTGGGCCTAAATAAAAATAAAGGAAGATTAAGCTGGCCGAGTAAAGGCAAACTAACGCACAAGTTTGGCCAACGTAAGCACGGCGGAATTAACTGGAAAGGCGTGTTAATTTCTGCTGCAGAGGGCACTTCAGTAAATAGCATTCATAACGGTCAGGTGGTATTTGCAGATTGGTTAAAAGGTTACGGCTGGGTAATTGTTGTGGACCACGGAGAAGGCTTTATGAGCTTATACGGGCATGCACAAACCTTGCTAAAAGACGTGGGTGATATGGTCAGAGAAGGTGAAAGTGTTGCATTAGTTGGGCAAAGCGGTGGACAAGCTGATTCTGGTCTATACTTTGAAATACGTCATAAAGGGCGTGCTGTTAATCCCATAAAATGGTGCAGGCGTATTTAATATCAAAATAACTGCATCCTAGTAGAGGCAGTTATGATAAACACACACATTTGCCAAAAAAAAGTATCGCAAACAAAACCAATGTTTTGGTTTTGTTTGCAGGTATTTTTTTTATTGGCACTTTTTGGCTTTATAAATAATGCTCATGCCAGTTCGGTCAAAGATTTAGAAAGCCAAAAAATAAATGAAATACTGTTTAATATTCATACCTACTACGTTGATGATTTGGCACTGCATAACAGTGAATACATTGAATACAACACCTCTCAATTTGAACGCTTATACTCTAAACTCGATCCCTACTCTAAATATTTAGATAAAAATGAGCTAAATGCGTTATTTGATAATACCAATGGTCGCTATACTGGCTTAGGCATTGAGGTCAAAAATATTGAGCAGCGCACCACGATTGTTAAAGTAATTAATAATTCGCCTGCTAAACAAGTCGGCCTGCGAGCTGGCGATATTATTACAGCAGTTAATAATCAGCAGATTAAAAATAGTCCTATTGATATAGTCGCGCAGCAAATTAAAGACAGCCCCAACAATAAAGTACAACTAAGTATTATCCGAAATAACAATCTAACACCGCTCATATTTAACCTCAGTAAAAAACAAATAAAACTGGCCAGTGTAACTAAGCAACTACTTGATGCTGGTAGCGGTTATATTGCTATAAATACCTTTTCAAACCACACCTTGCATGAAGTTGCCTTACAAATAGCCGCTATGCAAAACCATTACGGCCACGCATTAAAAGGCCTGATTATTGATTTACGAGACAACCCTGGCGGGACTTTAAAAAGCGCGGTTGCTGTGGCAGATCTCTTTTTACAAGATGGTCTAATAGTAACAACCAAAGGACGTTTTTATGATTCTAATCAGTCGTTTTACGCTAAGCGCGGCGATATTTTAAAAGGCGCACCTATTGTTGTCCTGATTAATGAAAACTCAGCCTCAGCAGCAGAAATACTGGCTGCAGCACTAAAAGAAAATATGCGTGCAAAAATAGTGGGGAGTCAGTCGTTTGGCAAAGGATCGGTACAATCACTCATTCCATTAGGCGATGGTGATACCGCCTTAAAACTAACTACCGCACGCTACTTTACGCCATCAGGTGAATCGATTGAAGGTATTGGCGTAACTCCAAATGTGGCGATTAATCAAACAACACTTCCACAAACAAATAAAGCCGTTATAATAAAAAATGAACAATTAGAACAAAACTCCGTTTTTAACGCTGAAGAATTAGCCGATATCCAGTTAGTAAAAGCAAAACAGCTACTTAGCATGCAATAAAAACGGTAAACTATTTAAAGATAATAAAAATTATAAAACGTGAAAATTATAAATTTAATGGTGTTAGCTGGGCTTTTTTTAGCCTTATTTGCAACAACGAGTGCTGTTAAAGCCAAGCAAATAGCCATAGTGATCGATGATATAGGTTATCATCAACGTGATTTAGAATTCCTGAGTTTACCTGGGCAGTTGTCCTATTCAATATTGCCCCACACCCCCTATTCTCAAATATTTGCAACCCTTGCTAGTCAGTCAAATAAAGAGCTCCTGTTGCATGTTCCTATGCAGGCTTTAAATGGTAAAAAACTCGGGCCAGGTGCGCTCACTTTAAATATGGATAAAGCAAAACTTCAACAAACGCTCGGGAATGCGCTGGCGAGTTTACCGCAAGTTAAAGGAGTTAATAACCATATGGGCTCTGCGCTGACTCAACAAAGCCAAGCAATGAAATGGACCATGGAAGTACTCAAAAAACGCCAGCTATATTTTCTTGATAGCCGTACAACTGAATTAAGCCAAGCTCAGAATGCAGCCAACTTTTTGGGAGTGGAAAACATTAGCCGACATGTATTTTTAGACAATATAACGACCACAGAGCAACTACAATTAAGATTAGAAGAGCTAAAATCAAAAGCAACTAAGTATCAGTTTGCCATTGCTATAGCGCACCCCTATCCCGAAACCATCGATTTTTTACGCCACGCTTTGCCGCAATTAAGTGAACAAGGATTTGAACTGGTGCCAGTATCGCAACTGGTAGAGCGTAAGTATGTACAAATAGCTCAGCAACAAGCTATTTCATTAAACTGATGGGGTAAGTAAACCCCCCACCCCGTCAGTTAATTTAACTCACTTAAGCGCATTATATTTATAAAATAAACGTCGCTACTTTGGCATTTAAATCTGTAGCTCTGTCTTTTAATACTTCAGCTTGGCTTAAATGCGCAGTGGCTGAGGTAGTAATTTCATCGGTTACATCTTTAATGGCGACCGTATTTCGAGTAATTTCATTGGTCACTTGCGTTTGCTCTTCTGCTGCAACCGCTATTTGACCCGCCATATCAGAAATTTCATTCACTGCTAAGGTGATTTCCTCTAGTGCGTGAGCTGCTGCATTAACATCATCCACACTATTATTAGCATACCCCTTACTGCTGTCCATCAAGCTCACTGCTTTTTTGGTCGTATTTTGTAAGGTTTCTATGGTGGTGTAAATTTCTGCTGTGGAGTTTTGCGTTCTTCTTGATAGAACACGCACCTCATCGGCAACCACTGCAAAGCCACGCCCTTGTTCACCAGCACGGGCAGCCTCTATTGCGGCATTGAGTGCTAAGAGATTTGTTTGCTCAGCAATTTCTTGAATTGTGGTCAAAATACTCGATATAGCCTGAGCATGTAAGCTTAGTTCGCCAATGACGGTGGTTGTTTGGTCTATTTCACCCGCAAGTGAGTTAATCGTGTTTCTGGTTTTATCAACTAACAGCTTACCTTCACGACTACTTTGCGCTGACTGCTGTGATGCCGTCGCGGTATTTTCGGCATTAGCAGCAATCTCATGGGTTGCACTTGCCATCTCTGTGACCGCAGTGGCAACCATCGCTACTTCTTGTTGCTGACGCTGCAACTCACTGACACTGTTTTGATTGGTGATTAAGCACGGCAAGATCATTATAAATTGAACTTATAGAGCAAGTAGCGATCAGATCAAGGCATAATAATTACTTGGTCGCAT
>NZ_JALNTK010000003.1:0-228470 GCF_023161865.1 Pseudoalteromonas sp. 2CM36K | reverse complement strand
TGGTCGAATTAAAACCGTACTCCAATTATTGGGTGGGAGTCCATACATCTTTAACCTTTAACCTTTAACCTTTAACCCTAACTTTTTAACTTCTTCCTTCCTAAAACAGTTATTACTATGATCGTTAACCATTCCACAGGCCTGCATGTAGGCATACACTGTGGTTGGGCCTAAAAATTTAAAACCGCGCTTTTTTAAATCTTTTGCAAATAACGTTGATGCTTCAGTAACTGCAGGATAGTCGGTCAGTGTTTCTAAATCGTTTACCTGAGGTTTATTACCAACAAACCGCCACTGGTAATCACTAAAGCTGCCAAACTCTTTTTGAATAGCAATGAAGCACTTTGCATTATTAATTGCTGCGGCTATTTTTAAGCGATTGCGAACAATTCCCTCATTTTGCATTAATGTTTCTAGGTCCTGCTCAGTAAAGGCCGCTACTTTATTTACATCAAAGTTGGCAAAGGCGTTTTTATAATTAGCGCGCTTTTTTAATATGGTGTACCAGCTGAGCCCCGCTTGTGCCGATTCTAATGTCAAAAACTCAAAAAGTAGGTGATCGTTATACACAGGTACGCCCCATTCATGATCATGATAATCCACATAGTCAGGTTTTGTTGTATCTAACCATGGGCAACGGCACTGAGTTTCTTTATTCATGCATTTTCCTTTGCGCGTCATTTTTACGACACGTATTTTTACGGTTTAATCTATTGAATTTACTGGTAAATAATTTTGGTACATATTGTGCATTATCCAGTATATCTACATTATTTTAGAGAGTTGATTATGGCCCTTGCAAGTGTGCTAAAACCCCAGTTTATTTCTGCTAATCAGTATAACCCATGTTTACTGCAAGAGGAGTATGTTGGTGAGTTGAGTGATTTGCGTCAACAAGCAAGTTGGCTCTCTCATCTGGTTGATACCATGCCTGCGGGCGTGATTGTACTTGATGGTAAAGGAATGATCGCTAAGGCAAACCAAATAGCTATCGATATGCTCGGCGAGCCATTAGAAGGAGAGAAGTGGTTTAGCGTTATTCAGCGCTCATTTCGTCCTCATCAAGATGATGGTCATGAAGTGTCGTTAAAAGATGGACGCTTAATAAAGCTCGATATTACTGCACTCGCGCCTGAGCCTGGGCAACTTATACTAATGACCGATTTAACCGAAACCCGACGCTTACAAAAGCGAGTCGCGCATATGCAGCGTTTAAGTGCCTTAGGTAAAATGGTTGCGTCTTTGGCTCATCAAGTACGCACACCGTTATCAGCGGCTATGTTGTATGCTGCAAATTTAGGCTCAAAACGCTTACCCGAAGCGTCTCGCGGCAGTTTTCATACTAAATTAATGTCACGTTTAAAAGATTTAGAAACCCAAGTAAACGACATGCTGTTATTTGCTAAAAGTGGTGATCAGCAAGTGGTTGAGCAAGTGTCGATGCAACAGCTACTAAGTGAAGTTAAAACCGGTGCCGATGCTATGGTAGCGCTCAATGATAGCGAATTAAATGTGAGCTTACCTGAACCCGATATTGAAATTATGGGTAATAAAACAGCATTGGCAAGCGCAATTCAAAACCTAATTCACAACAGTATTCAAGTCATTGGCAGTGGCGCACAAGTACATCTTAGTGCTTTGCGTGATATGCAAGACCCTGATTATGTCCGCATTAGTGTTAGTGATAATGGCCCTGGGCTTGATTTAGCACAAACTGAAAAAATATTTGAACCCTTTTATACCACTAAAAGCCAAGGTACTGGTTTAGGACTTGCCGTTGTAAGTTCAGTGGCCAGTGCACATCAGGGACGTGTTGAAGCAGACAACAACCCACAAGGGGGAGCAATTTTTAGTATGTTGCTACCTATTAGTGTCACATCTAAATTAGGGGAGTCACAATGAGTAACACTATTTTAGTTGTAGAAGATGACGCCGGACTTCGTGAAGCATTAATTGATACGCTTGAAATGTCAGGTATAGCCTGTATGGCCGCCAATAGTGCCGAGCAAGCCATGGTGCTACTAAAAAAAGAAGCATTTTCATTGGTGGTCAGTGATGTACAAATGGGCGCAATGAGCGGCTTGGATTTATTACGTAGTATTAAATTAAATTACCCTGATTTACCCGTACTAATGATGACGGCCTACGCCACTATTGATGATGCTGTAGAGGCTATGCGTTTAGGCGCGATTGATTATATGGCTAAGCCATTTGCACCAGAAGTGCTATTGAATATGGTGAGTCGTTACTTACCAGAAAAAGAAAAAGAAACAGACGGTCCTATTGTTGCCGACCCTAGTAGTATTCAACTACTTGAACTTGCAGGTAAAGTTGCTCGTTCAGATGCCAGTGTGATGGTGCTTGGGCCAAGTGGCTCTGGTAAAGAAGTACTGGCGCGTTATATTCATGACAAATCAAAACGCTGTAACGAACCGTTTGTAGCGATTAACTGTGCGGCTATTCCCGAAAATATGCTCGAAGCCACTTTATTTGGTTATGAGAAAGGCGCGTTTACCGGTGCTATTCAAGCTTGCCCTGGTAAGTTTGAACAAGCACAGGGCGGTACTATTTTACTTGATGAAATCACCGAAATGGATTTAGGCCTGCAAGCCAAGCTGTTACGTGTACTACAAGAGCGTGAAGTTGAGCGTTTAGGTGGTCGTAAAACCATTGCACTGGATGTACGTGTGCTTGCAACCAGTAACCGCGAATTAAAAGAGGCCGTTGCTGAAAATCAGTTCCGCGAAGATTTATATTATCGACTCAATGTTTTCCCTTTACTGTGGCGACCTCTGTGTGAGCGCCCAGGTGACATTATTGTGTTGGCTAAACATTTGATTGAACGTCACTTAAGTAAAAGCAAAGAGCCAATGGCGTATTTAGATAGCAGTGCAGAGCAAAAACTGCTTAGCCATAGTTGGCCCGGGAATGTACGCGAACTAGATAACGTTATCCAGCGAGCATTAATTTTACGCAGTGGAAATAGTATTGATGAGCATGCTATTTTTATCGAAAATCTAGCCCCAACGCATTTTGTTGCAGAAACTAAAGCTGACATTGAGCCTGTAAAAAGTAGTCTCAGTAACGCTTATTATGATGAAAAAGCAGCGCCTGCAGATGAGCAAAAAAATGATTTGTTAGCCGTCGATACTGGTAGTTACAAAGATGAGCTTAAAGATAAAGAACATCGTATTATTTTAGAAACCTTGGCACGCTGCCAAGGAAAACGCAAAGAGGTCGCCGAAACCTTAGGTATTAGCCCGCGTACTTTACGCTACAAATTAGCACAAATGCGTGATTTAGGTATTTCCCTCCCAGCATAATCCCCATAAGCCCTAAGTTCAATCACTTGAATTTAGGGCTGTCAAAACTCTGACTGCTTAATTATTTTACTTAAAGCGTTGTTTTAATTAGTTTTAATTTTTGGCATGTTTTGTGCTTTATTCACTTTAAGAGTTTACTGCATTATCAGAGACAATTATGAAAATTCAAAACAGTGCTTTATTTCAAGAAATGCAATCAATGGCTGCAGAGGCCACACGTAGTAATCAAGTTAATAACTTGCCAACGCAAGTGCAATCAACCTCTACAGCACAGTTTGGTGACATGTTGAGTAATGCCCTTAATACAGTGCATGAACTTCAGCAAGACACAGGACAAAAAGTAAAAGCGGTAGAGAATGGCGACAGAAGCGTATCACTTGCCGAGGCTATGATTGCTTCGCAAAAGTCTTCTGTGGCATTTGAAGCTACGGTACAGGTTCGTAATAAGCTTGTTGAGTCTTATAAAGAAATTATGAACATGCCTGTTTAACTAGGTAGTGGAGAATTATTGTGGCGCAATCTAATCAATCTACAGATCTGGCACTTGCTGATGGCATGATGGAGCAAAGTGAAAACGAAGATCAACAAGAGCAAAAATCAGGCTATTTCAGTTCTCTTGGCGGTGTTGATGTTTTACGTCAAATTACCCTGATTGTTGCATTAGCTATTTGTTTAGCCATTGCTATTTTCGTTATTATTTGGGCTCGTCAGCCAGATATGCGCCCTTTAGGTAAAATGCAAACTGAAGAGTTAATAGAAACACTCGACTTTTTAGATGCACAAAAAATTGACTACCAACTTGATGGCAATGTGGTCTCGGTGGATGAAACTGAATATCAAAATATCAAGTTATTGATGACCCGTGAAGGTTTAGATCAAGGGCCTACATCAGGTAGCGACATTATTATGCAAGACATGGGGTTTGGGGTAAGCCAGCGTTTAGAACGTGAGCGCCTTAAACATGGCCGTGAGCAACAACTTGCCCGTACTATAGAAGAGCTAAATAATGTTACTCGCGCCAAAGTATTGTTAGCTATTCCCAAAGAAAATGTATTTGCCCGTAGAGAGAAAAAACCCTCTGCGACTGTTGTACTTACTCTTAAACGCGGTCGCTCTCTAGATGGCGAGGAAGTTGACTCGGTTGTTGATATGATAGCTTCAGCGGTACAAGGGCTTGAGCCTTCGCGCGTTACTGTGACCGATCAAAATGGTCGCTTATTAAATTCAGGCTCGCAAACCTCTTTAGCTGCACGCTCACGTAAAGAATACGATATTGAACGTAAACGTGAGCAAGAATACCTAGAAAAAATCGACAGTATTTTGATCCCCGTGGTTGGATTAGGTAATTACACCGCACAAGTAGATTTAAGTATGGACTTTAGTGCGGTAGAAGAAACACAAAAACGTTACAACCCAGACTTACCTGCGGTAAGAAGTGAAACAACCTTTGAAGAAAATAATATTGGTGGCCTAGCGGTTGGTATTCCAGGCGCGCTGACTAATCAGCCACCAGTTAACTCAACTATTCCTGAAGATGCGATGGCGGGCGGTGCAGGCACTGCAACCTCACCGAGTAGAACTCACAAAGAAGCCACTCGTAACTATGAACTCGATACCACTATTTCACATAAGCGTCAGCAAACCGGTGTGATCCGCAGAATCAGTGTCTCTGTAGCGGTTGATTACCTGCCTACGGTGGGTGAAAATGGTGAAACAACTATGACGCCACGCTCGGTAGAAGCTTTGTCAAATATTCGTCGCTTGTTACAAGGTGGCGTAGGCTTTGATATGCAACGGGGTGATGCTCTTGAAGTAGTAACCGTACCATTTGTTCGTGAAGACTCAGCGCTTGATTTTGAATTGCCTTTATGGGAACAAGACTGGTTTATGAAAATGTTGCGCTTAGTGTTAGGTGCGCTGGTTATTATTGTACTGATACTAGCTGTTGTTAAACCTATGCTTAAACGCTTAATTTACCCAGATAATACACTTGAAGAATACGATGAAGACTCTCTTAGTTCAGGTGTTGACCTTGGTGACAGCACATTAGATATGCTAAATAATGACTTTGATTCTGCTTCTGTTGGCTTCTCTAGCGATGGTACACTACGCTTACCAGACCTACATGGCGACGAAGACTTACTCAAAGCGGTTCGTGCCCTTGTAGCCAATGAACCAGAACTATCATCACAAGTAGTGAAAGCGTGGTTAACAGAAGATGACTGATCAAGAACAAAAACAACTACCAGCGGCGTTTGATGTTGATAAGCTCGATGGTGTAGATAAAGCGGCGATATTATTGCTGAGCTTATCTGAAGAAGATGCAGCGCAAATCCTAAAGCACTTAGAGCCAAAACAAGTGCAAAAGGTAGGTATGGCTATGGCGGCAATCGATGATTTGTCGCAAGCTAAAATTAGCGCAGTTCATAATTTATTTATTGAACAAATTCAGAGCTTTAGTACGATAGGTTTTCAGTCTGAAGATTTTATCAAAAAAGCACTTACTGCTGCATTAGGTGAAGATAAAGCCGCCAGCTTAATAGACCAAATTGTTATGGGCTCAGGCGCTAAAGGTCTTGATTCATTGAAATGGATGGACTCAAAGCAGGTAGCTAACATTATTCGTAATGAGCACCCGCAAATTCAAACAATTGTGCTTTCTTATTTAGAGCCTGAACAATCAGCTGAAATTTTAGCGCAATTTACTGAAAAAGTGCGCCTAGATTTAACCATGCGTATTGCCAATTTAGAAGAAGTACAACCAGCAGCTTTACAAGAATTAAACGAAATTATGGAAAAACAATTTGCTGGTCAAGCAGGCGCACAAGCTGCGAAGATGGGGGGCTTAAAAGCGGCTGCAGATATTATGAACTACCTCGATACCAATGTTGAAGGGCAGTTAATGGATTCTATCCGTGAGCATGACGAAGAAATGTCGCAACAAATTCAAGACTTAATGTTTGTCTTCGAAAACTTAATGGATGTAGACAACAGAGGCATTCAAGCAATCCTGCGTGAAGTGCCGCAAGATGTATTAATGAAAGCCATTAAAGGGACCGACGATGCCCTTAAAGAGAAAATTTTGGGTAACATGTCAAAACGTGCCGCTGAAATGCTCGCTGATGATTTAGAGGCTATGGCTCCTGTGCGCATTAGTGAAGTAGAAGCGGCGCAAAAAGAAATACTGTCAACAGCTCGTCGTCTATCAGATTCAGGTGAAATTATGCTTGGTGGTGGCGGTGGTGAGGAGTTCTTATAAACTATGAGTCACTCTAAAGGTCGCCCATTACATGCAGATGAAGCTGATGAGTTATTAAAAAATTGGCCAATTCCTGATGTTTCTCCCGATGAGCGAAGTTTTGGCAATCGCTCTACGGCTTATGGCACACCCTTAGCCGAGCTATACCGTAAAAAAATAGCAAAAGAACAAGTAGAAGAACCGGAAGAACCAGAGCTGCCTTCATTAACTATGGTAGAGCTGGAGCGTATTCGCCAAGATGCCTACGAAGAAGGCCTTAAACAAGGGCACGAACAAGGCTATATAGATGGCTTTGACAAAGGCGTAACCGAGGGTAAAGAGGCGGGTTACAAAGAAGGTGTAGAGCTGGGTAAAACACAAGGCCAAGAAGACGTTAAACCATTAATTGATGAGCAGTTGACCAGCCTGCGTGGCTTACTAGATAGTTTAAGCGACCCGCTTAAAAAAGTGGACGAGCAAGCAGAAAAACAGCTGGTACAGCTAGCCACTATGCTCAGTGAAGCGATTATTTATCAAGAAGTAAAAACATCACCTGATATTATTTTACATACTTTGAAAAAAAGCATTGATGCACTTAATGTAGAACAAGAAAAAGTTCGAATTCATCTTCATCCAGATGACTTAACGCTGATAAAAGCCAGTTATGGTGAACAAGCTATTGAAGATAATCATTGGCAATTAATTGCAGAACCCACTCTAGAGCGGGGCGGTTGTGAAGTTAAAACAACGTTATCATCTTTAGATATGACCTTGAAAACCCGTGTCAAAGAAACGTTGGAAAGCTTTTTGCATAACAGTGGTATCTAACTTTTTTATTGGCGTGTTATGTCTGTGAGCGATACTTCATTAAGCGAACGCTTATCTCAATACCAACGGCATATTAAAATTCCAGCGCCTGCAGTCGCGGGAGTTTTAACGCGTGTGGTTGGTTTAACACTGGAAGCTAAAGGTCTGCGCGCTCCGGTAGGCAGCCAATGTAAAATTGAAACAATGAACGGCTTTGTTGACGCTGAAATTGTTGGATTTAACGATCAAACTTTGTATTTAATGCCTAACGACCACATTTCAGGTGTACTGCCTGGTGCGCGAGTTATCCCCCAAGTTAATGACACTGGTTTGCCTGTTGGCATGAGCTTACTTGGTCGAGTGGTAGACGGCTTAGGCCGACCTTTAGATGGCTTAGGTAAAATTAATGCAGAACATACACTCAAATTTGCTCAAAATGCAATAAACCCTCTTGCAAGACGCCCCATTAGTAAGCCTATGGATGTGGGGGTACGTGCTATTAACTCGGTGATTACTGTCGGCCAAGGCCAGCGTATGGGTTTATTTGCAGGCTCTGGTGTGGGTAAATCAGTATTATTAGGCATGATGACCCGAGGCAGTGAAGCCGATGTGATTGTAGTGGGTTTAGTCGGTGAGCGTGGTCGAGAAGTAAAAGAATTTATTGAAGAAATACTGGGTGTTGAAGGGCGTAAACGTTCAGTTGTTGTTGCAGCCCCCGCTGATGCCTCACCATTAATGCGATTAAAAGGCTGCGAAAGTGCGGTAACCATTGCAGAGTATTTTCGAGATCAAGGTTTAAACGTATTGTTATTACTCGACTCGGTGACGCGTTATGCTATGGCACAGCGTGAAATCGCGCTGGCTGTGGGTGAGCCCCCTGCAACAAAAGGCTACCCACCTTCAGTATTTGCTAAATTACCTGCGCTGGTGGAAAGAGCGGGTAATGGCGGGGAAGGGCAAGGCTCTATTACTGCCTTTTTTACCGTACTGAGTGAAGGCGATGACATGCAAGACCCGATTGCTGATGCTGCACGTGCCATACTTGACGGACATATTGTTTTATCGCGTGATTTAGCCGACAGCGGCCATTATCCTGCCATTGACATAGAAAAATCGATTTCTCGAGTTATGCCTCAAGTGGTGTCTGAATCGCACATGCAACAAGCTAGGGTGCTTAAGCAAGTGTATTCAATGTATCAACAGAACAAAGACATGATCACCTTGGGCGCTTATCAAAAAGGCAGTGATCAAATGCTCGATCAGGCGATAAACATGATGCCAAGAGTGAACGCATTTTTACAACAAGGGATGCGTGATGTGATTAGCTATGATGATGGCCTTCAAGGGCTAGCGCAATTATTAGGACAAGCATAATGGCAAAAAATAAACTGCATTTGTTGCTCAGGCTTGAAAACGAAAAAGAAGAAACGTTACGCATGAGCTACTTGCAAGCTAATCAAAATTTGCAAGTAAATCAGCAAAAGCTGCAGGGCTTAAATGACTTTCGACTTGAATACACGCAGCAACTTCATATTAAGGGGCAGTCGGGTTTATCAAGTGCCGGATTTAGTCAGTATCATGCATTCATTGCTAAGATTGAAGAAGCGATACGTCAACAAGCAAGCACTGTTAACACTGCAAAGCAGGTGGTTAGCCAGCGTAAAACCTTGTGGTTAAAGCAACAAGTAAAAGCGAAAGCGGTTGCTAAGTTAATTGAAAAACAACAGATAAAAGCGGATATGTTGGCCGCTAAAAGTGAGCAAAAAATGCTCGATGAATTTTCCTCTAATCAGTTTTATCAAAGGCATAAAGCACTATAAGGTAGGCATGCTAATTGCTTAGATTCTACAAGAGCAATGATTTTTAGGATTGTGCGGTGGGCTGTTGCCGCTTTTATTAGGTGATTTATGGCGATAAATGATATTTCAATGTTAGCGGTATCTGAGCAAGACTCATACTTAGTTAAAAAAGACAGTGATAAAACAAAGCTAGATAGCAGTAATGATGCTGGCTTTTTTGATCAATTAGCCCTTGCTAACCAAGCTTCTGAAACACACAGTACGCAAGCTAAAGCGCCAAACAAACAATCAGCAGATGAACAATCCGATCTAAAAGAACAAAGTAGCGAAGAAAAGCCTTTGAGCGGTGAAGATATGCTGGCGCAAATTAATGCGGCACAAGTCATCGATACCTCAGTAAAAAATAACCTCCATGGTGGTGCGCAGTTAATAGACAAAGACGCTGTTAAAATAAACGCTAAGCCTGAAGATAAGCTGGCACCTATTGTTATTAATTTACCAAGTGATGAAATTGTTGATGATACGGCCATTGTGCAGTCACAAAAGACTGTAGGTTCTGAATCAGCAAGCAAAACTGCAGCTGAGTCTTCACAGCTTGACACGAAACCTTTAGCTACAGCTGCCCCAACCGGACAGTATGAGGCTGTTACAAATGAACTCGCGGCTGCTAAACCATCCGATAAGCCGACTGATACCACAACCGTAAAATCATCATTAGACTCATCAATTTTGGCGCTGTTATCAAAAGATGATAATGCCATTAAAGCAGATAAATTATTGGCAAATTTAACACCTGCTCAGCAAGGTGAGTTAGCCACTGAGCTTAATGCGATGAGCAAGCCAATTAATAAAGATAACCTAGCGGATTTAAAGCAATTACTCAGTAAGTATGTGAGTGAAAGTGAGAAGCCGCAAACACCTCAGCAGACCATTAATGCACAAATAAGTACGTTAACTACCTCAGAAAAACAGGCCTTACTCAATCAGTTGCAGGGTTACGTTAAAAATGAATCTTTATCAACGAAAGAACTTACCTCGCTAAAAGGAGTAATCAGTGATTTAGAAACCGCGATTAACGCGGACAGCTTGTTTAGCGCCAAAGATAAGCCACTATTTTCAAATAATGCTTTGGCGGGAGCAATAGCGCCAAAAGCACAGGCTGGTACTGAATCAGCCAATGTAAAACCTGAGCTAAAATTAGAGAGTTCAAAATCGGTAGCTGATAACCCTGAAGAGCTTGCCAAACAGTTAGACGCATTACAAAAAGAGAGCATGCGCGGCACTAATGCTGAGCAAATGCCACCGCGTGCAGCACAAATTTTCTCTCAGATCATTAATATATTTGACAAACAGTCGCTTAGTAGTCTCGCTAAATACGATACTTTAGGGTACGAACAAGCTATTATTGAAGCGCAAAGCTTGCAAGCAGGACAGTTACAAAGTACAGCACAAGCGAAACAAGTAAGCATTGATCCTGCCACGTTACAGGCTTTAAACATTATTAAAAGTGATGCGGCAAAAATGCTACAAGAGCGGGTTAGCTCAATGTTAAGTATTAATAATAAAGAAGCTGAAATTCGCCTAGATCCGCCAGAAATGGGCAGCATGCAAATTCGTATTAGAAGTGATGCTGAGCAAGCACAAATCAACTTTGTAGTGCAAAACCAGCAAGCCAAAGAAGCGCTGGAGCAGTCGTTACCTAGGCTTAGAGAAATGCTGATGCAGCAAGGTTTAGAACTAGGTGAAAGCAGTATTTCTTACGGTGATTCCTCAGGTGAGCAAGCACAGCAACAAGAAGGTGATGCACAAGGGCAAATGGCCAATAATCGCTCTACAGATGAGACAAATAGTGAGCAACCAGATAAGCAAATACAGGGTTCTGGACAACAAACGTCATCATCAATAGATTACTATGCCTAAGTCCTGCTATTATAATAGTTAAAACAAGCAAATACCTTTGCAAATAAAGGAAATACAATGGCTGAAGATACTAATTTAGAAATAGAAGAAGTAAGTAAAAGTAAAAGCAAACTCATAATAATTATTGCCGCTGTATTACTTATTGTTGGCGCTGTGGCAGGGTACTTTTTATTATCAGGTGGTGATGAGCCAGTAGAAACCCTTGCAGATGCTGCTGCGCCAACAAGTTCTTCGGCAACGGTTGGCATTGCTTTATATGTTGCGATGCCTAGACCGTTTATTTTTAATGTGCCAGGGGCTAGTCGCGATAGAATTGTACAGATTAAAGTGCAATTGTTAGTGCGCGGCGATGATAATGAAGAAACGGCTAAAAAACACATTCCACTGATTGAAGGCACACTCCTGAGTGTGTTTTCCATGACAACGGCTGATGAACTTAGCACCAGTGTAGGCAAAGAAACACTGCGTTTTACTGCACTTGATAAAGTACAGGCCGCTATGATGGATGTTGAAGGGAATAAAGTAATTGAGCGGGTACTATTTACCGGCTTTGTGATGCAATAAGGGGCCAGTGTGAGCGATTTATTATCCCAAGACGAAATTGATGCACTATTACATGGTGTCGATGAAGTCGAAGAGGAAGATACACACGACGGTGAAGATGGTGAGGGAAGTACACTACAGTACGACTTTTCTTCGCAAGATCGCATCGTGCGTGGTCGCATGCCGACACTTGAAATTGTTAACGAGCGATTTGCCCGTCACATGCGAATTAGCTTATTTAACATGATGCGTCGCACCGCTGAGGTGTCAATTAACGGCGTGCAAATGATCAAGTTTGGTGAGTACATACATACCTTGTTTGTACCAACGAGTTTGAATATGGTGCGTTTTCGTCCACTAAAAGGCACCGGCCTTATTACCATGGAAGCACGCTTAGTATTTATACTGGTAGACAACTTCTTTGGTGGCGATGGCCGTTATCATGCCAAAATTGAAGGACGTGAATTTACCCCAACAGAACGCCGAATCGTGCAAATGCTGCTGAAAATAATTTTTGAAGATTACAAAGAAGCATGGGCACCGGTGATGGATGTGTCGTTCGAGTACCTCGATTCTGAGGTAAACCCTGCGATGGCTAATATTGTTAGCCCAACCGAAGTAGTGGTTATCAGCTCTTTTCATATTGAGCTGGATGGTGGCGGGGGAGACTTCCATATTGCGCTACCTTATTCAATGCTCGAACCTATCAGAGAGCTATTGGATGCGGGTGTTCAGTCTGATACTGAAGATACCGATTTACGTTGGAGTAAGGCGCTTCGTGACGAAATAATGGACGTAGAAGTTGATTTATCGACCCAGCTACTTGAAGTTGATTTAAGCTTAAAACAAATAATGGATCTCAAAGCCGGGGATATAATTCCAGTTGAAATGCCTGAGCATATTACCGTATTTGTGGAAGAACTCCCTACATTTAGAGCTAAAATGGGTCGTTCACGCGATAACGTTGCGCTACAAATTAGTGAAAAAATTAAACGCCCTGATTCAGTTAAATCTGAGCTACATGTCTTTACCAAAGGCGGCAAAAAAATTGATTCAGATGCAGAATTAGCAGAACTAGAAGATGATTTACACCTTTCAAACGGTGTAGACTTAGACTGGTAATTGATTAAAAGGTTAAAAGTATGAGCGATGATCAAGATACAATGGACGAATGGGCAGCAGCACTTGCTGAAGCTGAAGGCACTGACGATAGTCCTGAGGTCAAAGTAACCGAGCTTGATGAGCTTGATGATTCAAAGCATGAACTCAGCGGTGAAGAAAAACGTAAACTCGATACTATTTTAGACATTCCCGTTACTATTTCGATGGAAGTAGGGCGTTCTAAAATTAATATTCGTAATTTATTACAACTTAACCAAGGTTCGGTCGTTGAGCTTGACAGGGTTGCCGGCGAACCGCTCGATGTTTTAGTTAATGGTACTTTGATTGCGCATGGCGAAGTGGTTGTGGTGAACGATAAGTTCGGTATTCGTTTAACGGATGTAATTAGTCAGGTTGAACGGATCAAAAAATTACGATGATAGCATTACTTGGTTTAAGCAATTCAGTGTTTGCAGCTACCGATGCTGCAACACCCACCACAGACATTATTTCAATGGTTATGTCGTTAGGTGTGGTGGTAGTGTTAATTTTAGTGTTGGCTTTTTTTGTAAAAAAGCTCAATCCAAATTTAACCAATAACGATGAGTTTAAAGTGATCCGCAGTCTTCCGTTGGGATCACGTGAGCGCTTAATGGTGGTTGAAATAGATAATGCACAGCACCTATTAGGGGTTACTCCACACAGTATTAATTATCTACACAAGTTAGAAACCCCCCTAACAGAAAAAGAGTTACCAGAATTAGCGAAGCGGTTTGGCAAAATGTTGAATCCGCAACTTAATCAAAATAAAAAGAACTAATATTATGACTAAATGGCTGCTTTTCCTATTTGCCATGGTGTTCGTCCCAGGGGTCAATGCCGAGGGGATAGACGCGCTGACGATCACCACTAATGCCGATGGCACCCAAGACTACTCAGTGACGCTACAAGTGTTGGCGATCATGACGGCTATGAGCTTTATTCCAGCCGCCATTATCATGATGACCTCTTTCACTCGAATTATTGTTGTTTTAGCTATTTTGCGCCAAGCCATTGGTTTGCAGCAAACGCCTTCGAACCAAGTATTACTAGGTATGTCGCTGTTTTTAAGTATTTTTATTATGGCGCCAATTTATGAGCAAATAAATGAGCGCGCTATCGAACCGTATTTAAGTGAACAAGTAACGTCACTTGAAGCACTTGATTTAGCCAAAGAGCCAATGAAAGCGTTTATGCTCTCACAGGTACGTATAAAAGATTTAGAAACCTTTGCTAAAATAGCAGGTTACGATCAGCTTGACTCGCCTGAAGCAACGCCAATGGTTGTGCTTATTCCTGCGTTTGTGACCAGTGAGTTACAAACCGCTTTTATTATTGGCTTTATGTTTTTTATTCCCTTTTTGATTGTCGATTTGGTGGTTGCATCGGTATTGATGGCCATGGGTATGATGATGTTATCGCCCATGATTGTGTCGCTACCGTTTAAAATTATGTTGTTTGTATTGGTTGATGGATGGAGCTTGGTGATGGGTACACTCGCTAAAAGCTTTGGCTTGGGCACGTAGTTGTGCACTCTTCATTGAACCAACCACACTAGGAGTCGTCCATGGAACCTGAAGTATTTGTTGATATTTTAAGTGGAGCCCTATTTTTAGTGATTAAGCTGGTGTCTGCCATTGTGGTACCTGGCTTAATTATTGGGTTGGTTGTGGCTGTGTTTCAGGCAGCAACCTCAATTAACGAACAAACACTGAGTTTTTTACCGCGTTTATTAATCACCATCAGTGCCCTGATTGTGGGAGGACATTGGTTTACTCAAGAGCTAATGGACTTTTTTAATCGCTTAGTGCTGCTTATCCCCGAAATTGCAGGTTAACAATGGAATTTCCATTTTCCGTTGTCATTCAATGGTTAAGTGATTTTTTACTGCCCTTAGTGCGCATCAGCTCTATGATCATGATCATGGCGGGTATTGGCGCAAAAAACGTCCCTTCTCGAATAAAAATGGGCTTGGCTGTTGTGGTCACCTTCTTAGTTGTTCCTGTTCTTCCTGCTGCTACATTTACTAATCTATTTTCTTTTGAAATGATTTTAGTGGTACTCCAACAAATGTTGATTGGTGTCGCAATTGGTTTTGCGTCCACACTACTGCTCAATACGTTTGTGTTAGCCGGGCAAATCCTTGCTATGCAAACCGGTTTAGGTTTTGCATCTGTTGTTGACCCCTCTAATGGGATGAGTGTGCCTGCAGTGGGGCAATTTTATCTAATATTAGCTACCTTATTATTTTTTGTATTTAATGGCCACTTAATGATGATTCAAATGGTGGTACATAGTTTTCAGGTATTGCCCATTGATGGTAATTGGTGGGCGGTTGATCATTATTGGGACATAGTGACATGGGGTGGTTGGATGTTTACCACTGCACTAGTGCTTTCGTTAGCGCCATTAACGGCCATGCTTGTAATTAATATGTCATTTGGCATCATGACCCGTGCTGCCCCACAGTTAAATATCTTCTCTATAGGCTTTCCGTTTACCTTAGTGGCAGGGCTCGTTATTATTTGGGCTACCCTCGGTAACTTTATCACTCAGTTTGAGTTCCAATGGCTAAAAATGGTTGAGCTAATGTGTACTCTAGTTGGTTGTTCCCCTTAGGAGAGCGTAATGGCTGAAGATTCAGGACAAGAAAAAACCGAAGAACCCACGCCCAAAAAAGTTGATGATGCCAAAAAGAAAGGCCAAATAGCGCGTTCTAAAGAGCTAGGTACTATGTTTGTACTCATTTTTTCAGCTATTTCTTTATTAATGTATGGCCCTGAAATTGGCAAAGGCTTGTATCGAATTATGGGCAGAATGCTTAGTCTTAATCGCAATGAAACCTACGACACCACAAAAATGTTTGCGGTGTGGGGGGATGTTGCTGACGTACTATTATTTCCTATGTCGATGTTTGTACTTATTATTGTACTGGCTGCGTTTATTGGTAACACCATGCTTGGCGGCTTTAATTTTAGCTGGCAGGCAGCAGCGCCCAAAGCCAGTAAAATGTCGCCAATGAAAGGCTTTACTCGGATGTTTGGCCCGCAAGCGGCTATTGAGCTACTTAAGTCATTATTAAAGTTTGGCCTAGTGGCAACCTTCGCTATCTTTTTAATTAATGTTTATTTTGATGAAATATTACATTTGAGTATAGAAAGTGCGCCGGGCAATATCGTGCATGCTTTGGAAATATTAGCCTGGATGTTTTTAGGGTTATCTTGCACCTTAATTATTATTGCAGCTATTGATGCGCCATTTCAAAGTTATAGCCATAACAAACAGCTTAAAATGACGATGCAAGAAGTAAAAGATGAATATAAAAACTCTGAGGGTGATCCGCAAATCAAAGCGCGTATCAGGCAAACCCAACGTCAAATGTCGCAAAAGAGAATGATGCAGGATGTTCCTGATGCCGATGTTATTGTTACCAACCCTACTCACTATTCCGTAGCCTTAAAATACGATACAGAGCGAGCAGGCGCGCCTATTGTATTAGCCAAAGGTGTGGATGAGCTCGCCATGCAAATTCGTAAAATTGCATTGGGTAATGAAGTGCCTATTGTTGAGTCTCCAACTTTAACCCGAGCGCTTTATCATACTGCAGAAGTGGGTGAGCAAATCCCCGATCAGCTCTTTACTGCGGTTGCTCAAGTGCTTGCTTATGTGTTTCAGCTTAAACGGTTTAAAAAAGGCCGTGGAAAACGCCCTGTTGCCCTTAATAAAAAGCTGCCTATCCCCGATGAATTTAAGTATTAACTGCTAACCAACTAACTTGGAATAGTTATTGCAATTTCAGCGTAGTGTCAATTTTTTGAAATTGTAGAGTTATGGAATTTAAAGCGGTATTACAACAACTTAATAAAGATAAAAAAGAATATGCGAAGGGCGTTGGTACACCGCTTTTGGTGTTGGCTGCGCTGGGCATGGTTATTTTACCACTGCCTCCATTCCTGCTTGATATATTATTTTCGTTTAATATCGCGCTTGCGTTAGTTGTATTACTGGTCACCGTATACACCATGAAGCCGCTTGAGTTTGGTATGTTCCCAGCGGTGCTGTTAATCGCAACCATAATGCGCTTAGCACTCAATGTGGCCAGTACCCGGGTGGTACTGCTTGAGGGCCATAACGGTGGGGATGCCGCAGGTAAAGTCATTGAAGCATTTGGTTCAGTGGTAATCGGTGGTAACTACGCCGTGGGCTTGGTGGTGTTTTTAATTCTGATCATCATTAACTTTGTGGTAATCACCAAAGGTGCTGGTCGTATTTCAGAAGTATCAGCGCGTTTTACTCTAGATGCTATGCCAGGTAAGCAAATGGCCATAGATGCAGATATGAATGCCGGTTTTATCAGTGCCGAGCAAGCCAGAGAACGTCGTGAGGAAGTAACCCGTGAAGCTGACTTTTATGGTTCTATGGATGGTGCTAGTAAATTTGTAAAAGGCGATGCTATTGCTGGCATAGTCATTTTAGTGATCAATATTGTGGGTGGCTTATTTGTTGGCATGATCCAACACGATTTAAGTTTTTCACGCGCTATGGAAGTGTACACACTATTGACCATTGGTGATGGCTTAGTCGCGCAATTACCTTCATTACTACTTTCAATTGGTACTGCAATTGTTGTAACCCGTCAAAATGAATCGCACAACATGGGCGATCAGTTTAAGAAGCAATTAGGTAACGAAAAGTCGTTATTTATTGCCTCAGGTATCCTTATTACTATGGGCTTAGTCCCAGGTATGCCACACCTTGCATTTTTAAGCTTAGGGGCGCTTTTAGGTTACCTTGCATACTATACTCAGCAAAATAAACTGAAATTAGCCGCTGCAGAAGCAGAAGAAGCCGAAAATGCCGCCTCAGGTACCGGAATTGCGGCTAAACAAGAGCAAAAAGAACTGGGTTGGGATGATGTTCAACAAGTTGATGTTATTGGTCTAGAAGTCGGTTACCGACTCATTCCTCTCGTTGACCAATCACAAGGTGGCGAGCTGTTAAACCGTATTAAAGGAGTGCGTAAAAAACTATCTCAAGAGCTGGGCTTTTTAGTGCCGCCGGTGCATATACGCGATAATCTAGAACTCGACCCAAATGCATACCGCATAACCATGATGGGTGTATCAAGTGGTGAGGGGGAACTTAAACATGGTGATGAATTAGCGATTAACCCAGGCCAAGTATTTGGCCCGCTAAAAGGAATTGAAACTAAAGATCCTGCGTTTGGTTTAGATGCAGTTTGGATAAAACCTGATCAAAAAGATGAAGCACAGTCTTTAGGTTACACGGTGGTTGATTCGGCTACCGTGGTGGCAACCCATATTAGTCAGTTACTCACCAATAGCGCCGCATTATTACTCGGACATGAAGAAGTACAAAACTTATTAGATATGTTAGGTAAGAGTCACCCTCGCTTAGTTGAAGGACTTGTACCTGAGGTATTACCGCTGACCACTATCGTGAAAGTACTACAAAATTTATTAAATGAAGGGGTAGCAATACGAGATATGCGCTCAATTGTTCAAACCCTTGTTGAGTATGGCCCTCGGAGCCAAGACCCAGATGTATTAACGGCTGCAGTGCGAATATCACTGCGTAGATTAATCGTTCAAGATGCTGTTGGTATGTCTTCTGAAATCCCTGTCATAACCTTGGCGCCTGAGTTGGAACAGATGTTGCATCAGTCACTTCAAAATGCAGGTGATGAAGGTGCCGGAATAGAACCAGGGCTTGCTGATAGACTTCAAACATCATTGAATGAAGCGCATCAAAATCAAGAAATGGCCGGTGAACCTTCAATATTGCTAACGTCAGGAATGTTACGCACTGTGTTATCTCGATTTGTTAAATACACCATTCCAGGATTGCGAGTGATGTCTTATCAAGAGATACCAGATGAAAGACAGATCAAGATTGTCAGCTCTGTAGGCCAACAATAAGATTTTAAAGGGGTTTGAATTATGAAAATTAAACGTTTTTTTGCTAAAGACATGCGCACTGCACTAAAAGAAGTAAAAGAAGAGCTCGGTGTTGATGCGGTTATTATGTCAAATAAAAAACTAGCTAATGGCGTTGAAATTGTTGCTGCAGTTGATTACGACAAAGCAGCGACAAAACCGCCAGAGCAGACTCAAAGCCAACCTGCTGCAAGCGCTTCATTTGCACATACTGAGCAAAGCTCACATAATTTTGTTAAACCAGAACCACAACGTGCTCAACCTAAGCCACAAGCAAAGGTAGCTGATAGTTTACAAGCTTTATTAGAACGTCAATCTCCCCGTCCTCGTTCAGCAGAGCTTGCGTCAATGTTTTCACACTCTGGCATTGACACTTCTGGTCACTATCAAGAACAAGAGCCTGTCCAATCTCGACCTAAAAATATGTTTGAGCGTGAACCAAGCGCACCTGCACGTCCTCGTACTCAAGCTGATAGCTTGGGTTTTGATGATTTAGACAGTGGTTTTGACGATTTAGACTCACCGAGTGCACCTCGTCAGCAAACTATGCAAAACGAGTCGAGTGATATAAGCACTATGCGCGAAGAAATGAACGCAATTCGTCAATTACTAGAACATCAAGTATCAGGTTTAATGCAACAAGATATGGCACGTCGCGATCCAACCCGTGCATGCATGATTGACCGTTTAGTGGGTATGGGGATAGATAAAGAGGTTGCTGAGCAAATGGCATGCTTTGTACCCGACGATGTATCTCGCCAACAAGGTTGGAAAGCCTTATTGAATATGGTTGAAGATCAAATGCAAACCACTAACAACGAAATTCTTCGCCAAGGTGGTGTTTATGCACTAGTAGGCCCAACAGGGGTAGGTAAAACCACCACAGTTGCAAAACTGGCAGCATTGGGTGCACAAAAATACGGTGCCGATAAAGTAGCGCTTATTACGACTGATACCTACCGTATTGGTGCTTATGAGCAGCTAGCAACCTATGGTCGAATTATTGGCTGTGGCGTTAAACAAGTCAAAGATGCAAATGAATTAGCAGAAGTTTTATACCATTTACGAAATAAACGCCTAGTTTTAATTGATACAGCAGGAATGAGTCAGCGAGATTTGCGTTTAACTGAGCAGCTTAATACCTTAATGCGTAATCAGCGTGTAGATATACGTAGTTATTTAGTATTAAGTGCTACAGCACAAATTAATGTATTACAAGAAACAGTAAGGCATTTTAAAAAAGTACAGCTAAGTGGATGTATTTTTACTAAGTTAGATGAGTCATTGAGTTTAGGTGAGATTATTAGTATTGCGATTCAAAATCGTCTCCCAATAGGGTATCTTACTAACGGCCAGCGAGTACCAGAAGATATTAGAGTGGCAAATGCCGAAAAACTAGTAAAAAAAGCTGAGCAATTGTATTTGAAAAGAATAAAAGCACAACAATCACGACACCAATCAGTGGCGTCGAGCACAGTAGAGATGTATGATTAACACAGTTTTAGATCAAGCAAGCGGCCTTCGCAAAATGAGCAACAATAATAATAACGGCGTAAAAGTTATCGCTGTCACCGGCGGCAAAGGTGGAGTAGGTAAAACAAACGTATCCCTTAATACGGCAATCGCGCTAGGCCAACAAGGCAAACGTGTGCTGGTTTTAGATGCTGATTTAGGGTTAGCTAATTGTGATGTTATGCTTGGACTGCGTGTAGAGCGCAATTTATCTCATGTTTTATCAGGTGAGTGTGAACTTGAAGATATTTTAGTTGAAGGCCCTGCAGGTATAAAAATAGTACCTGCAACATCGGGTTCGCAAAGTATGGTTGAGTTATCACCCTCAGAGCACGCTGGACTTATTCGTGCATTTAGCGAGCTTAACACTGATTTTGATATTTTAATTGTTGATACCGCTGCGGGTATTTCTGACATGGTATTGAGCTTTTCTCGTGCCGCACAGGATGTGGTTGTGGTGGTATGTGATGAGCCAACATCAATTACCGATGCCTATGCGCTCATTAAAGTACTGAGCCGTGAGCACGGCGTATACAAATTTAAAATTGTTGCCAACATGGTGCGTAGCTTACGTGAAGGGCAGGAATTATTTGCTAAACTTTCAAAGGTTACCGACCGATTTTTAGATATATCAATGGAGTTGGTTGCAACGGTTCCATATGATGAAAATATGCGCAAATCAACGCGCCGCCAAAAAGTAATTGTTGAGATTTTTCCTGGGTCGCCTGCTGCAATTGCTTTTAAAACACTGGCTACAAAAATTGCTAAGTGGCCAACACCTAGCCAAGCCTCGGGTCATTTAGAGTTTTTCATTGAGAAACTAGTTAGTAACTAACAATGACAATACCGGTGAATAGAGTTATGGGATATCAGTCAACACAGAATTTAAATATGATTGTTGAAAAGCATGCCTCATTAGTCAAAAAAGTGGCGTGCCATTTAATTGCTCGTTTACCGGCCAGTGTGCAGCTAGATGATTTAATTCAATCGGGTATGATTGGTTTAATTGAAGCTTCAAAAAACTTTGATCCAAGCAAAGGTGCAAGTTTTGAAACCTTCGCCGGTATTCGTATTCGTGGTGCGATGATAGACGAAATGCGCCGAGGCGATTGGGTTCCACGTTCAGTTCACAGAAAAAGCCGTTTGGTTGCAGAGACTATTGTTGCGCTTGAGAACAGTTTAAACCGTGAACCTAAAGATAGTGAAGTTGCTGAAAAACTTGAAATTTCGCTAAATGAGTACCATCATATTTTAAACGATGTAAATGTAAGCAAAGTGTTAGGCATTGAAGACCTTGGTATAGATGACGATGTGATTACACCCCATGGCCAAGATTTAGCACTAGACAAACCGTTTAATAATGTTAAAAATGAACGGTTTAATGAGTCTTTACTCAGTGCAATAAAGTCGTTACCGGAGAAAGATGCAATGGTGCTTTCTTTGTACTATAACGATGAGATGAATTTAAAAGAAATTGGGCATATACTCGATGTAAGTGAATCGCGTGTAAGTCAGATACATGGTCAGGCGATGATTAAGCTTAAAGCAAAAATCAATGACTGGATAAACTAGAAGTAAGTAAATAAAGGTTCAGGCCTCACTGGAGGATGTTTTGGATAAAAACATTAAAATTCTTGTTGTTGATGATTTCTCAACAATGAGACGTATTATTAAAAATCTGTTGCGCGATTTAGGTTTTACCAATGTTCAAGAAGCAGATGACGGGTCAACTGCTTTGCCTATGTTGCAAAATCAAGCGTTTGATTTTGTTGTAACAGATTGGAATATGCCAGGCATGCAAGGTATTGATCTTTTAAGGGCAATTCGAGCTGATGAAAAATTAAAGCATATTCCTGTTTTAATGGTTACAGCAGAAGCTAAAAAAGAACAAATAATTGCTGCGGCCCAAGCAGGTGTTAATGGTTATATTGTTAAACCATTTACTGCAAGTACATTGAAAACTAAATTAGAAAAAGTGTTCGAACGTTTAGGTTAATGAGAGGGAGAGGCTTATGTCAGCACCTGCTGCGCCTCAGATTACTTTAGAACAAGCTCGCCAGTTAGTTGTTTTTTTAGAAAATGGTGAGCAAGATAAAGCGAATCAGTTAATTTTAGAAACAGCTTCACAAGAGCAATCACATTTATTTGCTGAGGTGGGAAAGTTGACGCGTCAACTGCACGAAGCTTTAAAAAGTTTCGAGTTAGACACGCGTTTAACAGACATTACCACTGATGCCATCCCTGACGCAAAAAAACGCCTTAACTATGTCATGGAAATGACAGAAAACGCAGCCAATAAGACAATGGATGCGGTTGAAGCAAGCTTACCATTAGCACAAGAAATCGCTGACGAAATAGCTGATATCAAGCCAACGTGGGATCGTTTAATGAACCGCGAAATAGAGCTTGGTGAGTTTAAATCACTTTGCCATAGTATTGATAAGTTTATGAGCAGTTCTCATCACAAAACCGATGAGTTACAAATGCTGATGACTAATGTGCTGATGGCTCAAGACTATCAAGATTTAACCGGTCAGATTATTCGCCGTGTTATTGAACTTGTCCGTGAAGTGGAAGAAAGTTTAATTCACCTTTTAACTGCATTTGCAGCGCAAGGTGGGGAGGTTGAACCCACTGAACAACCAGAAAAAATAGAAGATCCCATTGTTGCACAAACACTAGCAGGTCCTGAAGGGCCTATTATTGATAAAGAATCGCGTAATGATGTTGTATCTGATCAAGATGAAGTTGATGATCTATTATCAAGTTTGGGCTTCTAATAGGGGAGTACTGCATGAGCTTTGAAGTCGATGAAGATATTTTACAAGACTTTTTAGTAGAGGCCGGAGAAATCCTTGAGCTTTTATCTGAACAGTTAGTAGAACTGGAAAACAACCCAGATGATACTGAGCTACTAAACGCAATATTTCGCGGTTTCCACACTGTAAAGGGTGGCGCTGGCTTTTTGGCTATGACAGAGCTTGTTGATGCATGTCATGGTGCTGAAAATGTGTTTGATTTACTGCGCCAAGGTGTAAGAACAGTTAACTCTGAATTAATGGATGTGATTTTACAAGCACTGGACACCATTAATGAAATGTTTGCCACGATTAAAAATCGTGACCAGCCAGAGCCTGCGGATCCAGAATTACTTGCTGTACTTCACAAACTTGGGCAGCCACCGACAGCAGAAGAGCTTGCCGGCGATTCTGTGGTTGAAGATATAGCTTCTGTGGAAACTCCATCGGTAGAGCCTGAACCAGTTGCAGAGCAACCGAGCAACGATGCTAAAGAAGACCCGTTTGCTTTTGATGAATTATTTAGCGGCCCAGATAGCAGCAGTACTGAGTCTCAGGTTGATGAAATAACCGAAGACGAATTCGAAAGCCTACTTGATGAACTTCATGGAAAAGGGCAAGCCCCACAAGAAAAACAATCATCATCAAGTGACAATGATGTCAGTGGTGATATAACTGACGATGAATTCGAAAGCCTACTTGATGAACTTCATGGTGTAGGCAGCTTTGGCGAAGTGAGCCAAGCAACCTCAAGTACACCACAACAAACACCATCAGCTCCTGTGGCTCCACCAAGTAACGAGCAAAGCTCGGGCGATAATGAAATAAGTGACGACGAGTTTGAAGCGTTACTTGATGAGCTTCATGGTAAAGGTGCACCTAAATCGATAGAAACACCGGCTCCTGTAAGTAAACCAGAACCTGTAGTCGAGAATAAACCTGCGCCTGCTGCGACACCAAAGCCACAGCCTAAACCAGAGCCGGCTTCTGCGGCACAAGCAGCTCCCGCTAAAAAAGCAGCGCCTCCACCGGCAGAAACAACGGTACGAGTTGATACCAAACGCTTAGACCAAATAATGAACATGGTAGGTGAACTGGTACTTGTGCGAAATCGTTTGGTAAGTCTAGCGACTAACTCTGATAGCGAGGCCATGGGTAAAGCAATTTCTAATTTAGATGTAGTGACAGCTGATATCCAAGGTGCGGTAATGCAAACACGAATGCAGCCAATCAAAAAAGTATTTGGCCGCTTCCCACGTGTGGTACGTGATTTAGCTCGTTCATTGAATAAAGATATCAACTTGCAAATGGTAGGCGAGGACACTGATTTAGATAAAAACTTAGTGGAAGCGCTTGCTGATCCGTTAGTGCATTTAGTGCGCAATTCAGTGGATCATGGCATTGAAATGCCAGACGTTCGTGAAGCATCAGGTAAACCTAGAACCGGTACTGTTACTTTATCAGCGTCTCAACAAGGCGATCATATCTTGCTTACTATCCAAGATGATGGTGCTGGTATGGATGCTGAAAAGCTTAAAAAGATTGCCATTAACAAAGGGGTGCTTGATCACGACCAAGCGAGTCGTCTTTCTGATACCGAAGCTTATAACCTTATTTTTGCACCTGGGTTTTCAACTAAAGAAGAGATTTCAGATATTTCTGGCCGTGGCGTTGGTATGGATGTGGTTAAAACAAAAATCACTCAACTCAATGGCTCAGTAAATATTAAATCAGAGATGGGCGTAGGTACTACTTTAGAGATTAAAGTACCACTGACACTGGCAATACTGCCTACCTTAATGGTAGTGGTTGGCGAACAAACATTTGCTTTGCCGCTGGCGGGTGTTAGTGAAATATTCCACTTGGATTTAACAAAGACCAATGTGGTTGATGGTCAGCTTACTATAATAGTTCGTAAAAAATCGATTCCGTTATTCTACCTTGAACATTGGCTCATCAAAGGGGCTGATAGAGGTCAGCGAAAAGCACAAGGTCATGTGGTTATTGTGCAAATAGGAACTCAAAAAGTGGGTTTTGTTGTTGACTCGCTTATTGGTCAAGAGGAAGTGGTAATTAAGCCTTTAGACGCATTACTTCAAGGGACGCCTGGTATGGCAGGTGCAACAATCACCTCTGATGGTGGCATTGCACTGATATTAGATGTGCCAAGTATGTTAAAGCATTACGCTGGATAATTAAAAGTAGGCATATATTTTATGCCTACCCATTCATTGAATAAGAGAGCGAAATGGCTGTTAAAGTTTTAGTAGTTGATGATTCAAGCTTTTTTCGCCGCAGAGTGAGTGAAATTCTTGCACAAGACAGCGGCATTGAAGTTATAGGTTTCGCTGTAAATGGTCGAGAAGCTGTCGATAAAACAGCTCAATTACGACCTGACGTGATCACCATGGATGTTGAAATGCCGGTGCTTGATGGTATTAGTGCGGTTAAAGAGATCATGGCGAGTAACCCCACTCCTATTTTAATGTTCTCCTCGTTAACACGCGCAGGCGCATCTGCCACCTTAGATGCACTTGATGCCGGCGCGATGGATTTTTTACCGAAAAAGTTTGAAGATATTGCTCGTAATAACGACGACGCAATAAAGCTATTACAAAATAAAGTTAAAGAAATAGGCCGCCAGCGAAATGGTAGTATTATCAGAGCGCCTGCTGCTCCAAGTCTTAAACCAGCGCCAAGCACCTCTGAGCGCTTTGCTAATAAGCCTATAGTGCAACCTGATCGTAGCTTTAAAAGCGCAAGCCCAACGCCTTCTAGTAGCACATCAACGCGTGCTAGTGGTAAGCAATATCAATTAATTGCTATTGGCACATCAACAGGTGGACCAGTTGCACTGCAAACTATATTGACTCAGTTACCTGCTAATTTCCCACACCCAATACTACTCATACAACACATGCCAGCTGCATTTACACCTGCGTTTGCGACCCGATTAGATAGCTTGTGTAAAATTAAAGTAAAAGAAGCACAGCAAGGCGATAGACTGCAACCAGGCTGTGCTTATTTAGCGCCAGGCGGACAGCAAATGATGGTAGAAGGACGAGGTTCAAACAGAACATTACGTGTATTTGAAGATAAAAATGAACGAGTTAGCTATAAGCCTAGTGTGGATATTACCTTTGCTAGTGTAGCAAAAGCGTATCAAGGCGATGTACTTGCCATTATTTTAACTGGTATGGGCGCAGATGGTCGTGACGGTGCTCGCATGCTTAAACAAACTGGCGCTACAATTTGGGCTCAAGATGAGAAAAGTTGTGTTGTCTATGGTATGCCGCAAGCAGTAGCTAGTGCTGGATTAGCAAATGAAAACATAGGCCTTCATGATGTGGCGGTGCGCTTAAAAAGAGAGGTTGGCTGTGGATAAGCTTTCTATTTTAGGGTTATTGGTTGCATTAGGTGCTATTGCAATAGGTTATTCTTTAGAGGGAGGTGTGGTATCTGCGCTGTTTAATGGGCCAGCATTAATTATTGTATTAGGCGGTACATTGGGGGCGGTTATGCTGCAAACATCAGCCAATACATTTAAAAAAATGCTTAGTATTACACATTGGGTTTTTGTTACTGATGAGCACGATATTGAAGATGCTATTGAGCAAGTAAAACGCTGGTCGCATAAAGCCCGTCAAGAAGGGTATTTAGCATTAGAAAACGAAGCACTTGCGCATTCAGATCCCTATGCCGCCAAAGGACTGAGTTTATTAGTTGATGGCTGTTCAGAGCAAAAACTACGCGATACCCTTGAAATAGATTTATTACTTGAACGAGAACGATTGCTTGAAGCTAGCCGTGTATATGAAGCGATGGGAGGTTACAGCCCGACTATCGGTATCCTAGGTGCTGTGCTTGGATTGATTCAAGCCATGTCATTTATTAATGATCCTGAGCAATTAGGGACGGGCATTGCTACTGCATTTATTGCTACTATATATGGCGTAGGTTTAGCTAATTTACTGTTTTTGCCCATGGCCAATAAATTAAAGCAACGTGTTGAGCAAAAAATGCTTTACCATGAAATGCTAGCTGAAGGCGTTATTGCCATTAGCCAAGGTGAGAGCCCTATTAATATAGAATTAAAGCTTGAAGCTTACCGCGTTGAACGTCCAATTTTTCAGGCAAATTAGCGGTTATGTTGCGCCGTCGCTTACGTCATCAAAACACTAAAAATCAACACACTGAGCGTTGGCTAGTTTCCTATGCAGATTACATGACCATTATGTTCGCATTTTTTGTTGTATTGTATGCCATTTCAATAAATAAAGAAGACAATCTACAAGTACTATCTGATTCTCTGGAGCATGTTTTTGATAAGTCAACGAAACAATATTCTCAGCAGGGTAACGGGGTAAATGGTGATGCTTTATTGCTTGAAAGGGTGACCCCTGAGGCTGAAATACTCTATGGCGAAAGTATTCAAGAGCAAGAGCAAGGCCCAATGTTACTCGATGGTCAAAGTGACAATAGCAATATTAGTCAACGCCACTTAGGTGAGCCGCTGGATAGTTTATTGGCTAAATTACAATCGTCGCTGATTGATGAGATACGCAGTGGCGAGGCTAGCTTAGAACTAAGCCAAGACTGGTTGGTTATTGAGCTCAATTCCGGATTGTTGTTTGCCAGTGGTAGTGCTGTTGCACATAATAAGGCCAAAGAGATTGTAAAAAAAATTGAAGCAATCATCGCATCAGTCGATAACTATATAAGAGTACGCGGGTATACAGATAACGAAACCATACGAAATGAAATATTTCGTTCTAATTGGGAGTTATCAGTGGCGCGTGCAACCTCAATATTAGTTGAGCTAGAGCGTTTGGGCATTGAATCCGCGCGCATGGCCATTGAGGGGTATGGTCAATACTCGCCCTTTGCTGATAATGATACCGAAGCTGGGCGTGCCGAAAACCGTAAAGTCGTGATTGCACTTTCTAAATATGGTTTAGCACCAGAGCCCTCTGATGAACAAACGAAATCATCAATTTCAGTATCAGAGCAAAGTCAGCCAGAAATTGAGCTACCTGCCCAAGATGATACAATAAAAATAATCCGTTTACCGCATGGTGGCATCCGTGTTACAACGCGCAACGAATAGTAATTAGGATGTAATGTGAAAGTTTGGACAGTAGCCAATCAAAAAGGGGGAGTAGGCAAAACCACTACAGCGGTTAGCCTTGCAGGGATCCTTGCGCTTCAAGGCAAGCGCGTGTTATTGATTGATACAGATCCTCATGCTTCACTAACCTATTACTTTGGTATTGATTCAGAAGATTTAGAGGTCAGTGTTTACGATATTTTTACTCGCGGCTCGAGTATGAAAAGCGAAGAAATATTACAAGCATTATGCCCCTCAACAATTGAAAACCTTGATATTTTACCTGCAACTATGGCGATCGCGACACTTGACCGTAGCATGGGTAATAAAACGGGAATGGGCCTGATTTTAAAAAAAACACTGGCTAAAATTAGCGAGTATTACGATTACGCAATTTTAGATTGCCCACCTGTTTTAGGTGTATTGATGGTCAATGCGCTTGCTGCCTGTGAAAGAGTGTTAGTGCCGGTGCAAACTGAGTTTTTGGCGCTTAAAGGGCTCGATAGAATGATGCGTACTATGGAGTTAATGCAAACCTCTCAAGCGAAAAGCTATGAATATACTATCATTCCAACTATGTATGATAAACGAACCAAAGCATCGCTTGAGGCCTATAAAACATTACAAGAAACGTATAAAGAAAAAGTATGGCCAGGCGTTATTCCTGTTGATACTAAATTTAGAGATGCAAGTTTAGCGCAAAAAGTACCGGTAGATTTTTGCCCAAATGCGCGTGGAGTCTATGCTTATAAAGCATTACTTAAATATTTAATAAAACAAGGTTAATAAATGAGTAAGCAATTATTTGCTAATGAAAAAGTAGTCACTCAGTACTTAGGGGCGTTATTATCTGATGACGAACCAACAAAAGACCTTGAGCCTGTTGCTAAACTGCTTGAGCAGGTAACGTATGAAGAGCAAAAAGAACAACCAGTAATAGTTGAGCCTGTTGTTGAAGTTAAAAAGCTTAATAAGCAAGTATCGAATGTAGAAATTGACACTCTCCAAGAGCAACACGTCGTGCCTGAGCAAGAGGTGGCTGTAGGTGGTGAAGCTGACTACTTTGATGGTGAGTTTCAAGCGCTGTTTTTTGAAGTGGCAGGGCTTACTTTAGCGGTGCCGCTAAAAGCCTTAGGTGGCATTCATGAGCTTAGAGAAGTAAATCATTTATTTGGCAAGCCTAAGTGGTTTAAAGGGGTTATGATAAACCGAGAAGAAAAGCTCAATGTTGTTGATACCGCTCGCTGGGTTATGCCTGAAAAGTACGATGAGCAGTTAGAGGCATCTTTAAATTATCAATACCTCATCACTTTAGGTGATAGCCAATGGGGTTTATTAGCAGAAAAACTAATAAATAACATTACATTGAGTAAAGAAGATGTAAAATGGCGTACAAATAACAGTAAGCGCCCATGGCTTGCTGGAGTAATTAAAGAAAAAATGTGTGCTTTAATAGATGTTAATAATTTAAACGCACTATTAGAGAAAGGCTTAGATAGCCGTCACAAGTAATGACCATTACGAGGTAAGAGCATGAGTGAAGATAAATTACTGTCAGCTAAGAAAAATGCAGATAATAATGATGAGATTTTACAGTGGGTTACTTTCAAGCTAGAAGATGAAACTTATGGCGTAAATGTAATGCAAGTGCAAGAAATACTGCGTTACACCGAGATTGCTCCTGTACCAGGTGCGCCTTCGTATGTGATTGGTATTATTAACTTACGTGGTAATGTTGTTACCGTTATTGATACTCGCTCTCGTTTTGGTTTACCTGATATTGAAGCGACGGATAATTCACGTATTTTAATTATTGAAGCTGAAGAGCAAGTGATTGGTATTTTAGCCGATAGCGTTTCTGAGGTTGTGTACTTACGTAGCTCTGAAATTGACAGTGCGCCAAACGTAGGTACTGAAGAAAGTGCCAAATTTATTCAAGGTGTATGCAACCGCGATAATGAGCTGCTTATTCTAGTTGATTTAAACAAGCTACTTAGTGATGACGAATGGGATGAGTTAAGCGATATATAAGCTTCTCTACATAAAATTATGTTATTACTTGGTATTGCAATTGCGGGTTTGGCATTTGGGCTATTCTCGCTGCTGTTAATTGTGATGTTTAAAAAGCGTTATGCGAATGAGCTTGGCGCACAATTACAGCAATTTAAAGATTCATCAGAGCAGATTAATATTTTACGTAGCGAAGTCTCTGAGTTACGAACTGGGTTAATGAGTATTGGTAAACGAGTGCTTGAGGTAGAACAACAAAACCAAGAGCTGATACAGCAACAAGCAGCTCAAAAATACGATGACCCTGATGCTAAAATATACTCTCGAGCAGTAAAAATGGTTGAGCTAGGTGCTGATTTAGATGAGGTTATTCGCGAGTGTGAATTACCCCGCGCCGAAGCAGAACTGTTATTTTCTTTACACAAACAAAAAGGCGCTTAGCGCCTTTTTTGTTTTTATCATATTGGCTCATGCTTTTATATTGAGCTTTCCTTGAAAGTCCTGCCATCCGGGCGGGAATTTCCCTCTTACCACATATGAAAAAGCAATCAGTTCAGCAATAACAAAGTAAAGCTCTTTAGGGATCTCTTCGCCAAGCTCTAATTTCGAAAGTGTATTTGCAAGTGCTTCATCCTGATGGATTAAAATACCTTTATCTTTAGCTAGGGCAATAATTTCATCCGCCAATTCTCCAAACCCTTTAGCGCTTACGGTGGGTGAATTACCCGTTTCGTAGAGCAGTCCAATTGCTGAATTGTTTTTAAATGAATCCGTCATGGCTAAACCTTAATATTTATAATGGCATGGGATTGGTAAAATGCTTGATGGTTGTCATCTGCGCGTTTCAAATTAAGATCGCCGACTTGTAAGCCCTGTTTTGCTAGTTTTGAGCGTAAATTATCAAGGTGTGGATGAGCCAACGCGCTCACAGCTTGAGTGGACGCTAATAACTGACAATCTAATGCTTTGTCCATCAACTCTGCGGTTATTTGCAGCTTACCTAGTTCAGCATAATCAAAATTTAATCTTACAAACCACACGTTTTTATCCACTAATTTGTCATTGTTTGGCTTTTTATATTGTCCTAACGATATTTCTGTTTGTGCCGCCTCTGGTGGCAGTTTCATAGGCAATAAAAACTGCACTAAGGAGTTAGTGTCAGGCTGCTGGCTCAAAACGGGAGCTTGCACTTGGCTTAATGTGTTCTTAATTTGGGTTAATTCACCTGCTAATGCTTGTACTTGTGGTTGCTGTAATTGTTCCAACAATTTATTGGCGCTATTACCCACTTTAAACGTCGGTAATAAAACCTGCAGTAAAGCTTCTAAACCCGTTTGATTATTAATACTCACTGCACTTGGATTTTGGTTAATGATAGGCGCGGCTAAAATGCTTAATGAAAGCTGTTCAACACCTCTATTAAACGAGCTCTGTAAAATGTCGCTTTGAAGTTGTGTGGGCTTTATGGTGCTGAGTATTTCGCGCTGTATGGTTGCTGGGTGTAAATTAGTATCTGACAACATGCGATTAAAGGCCTGATTAACTAAACGGTTTAAATCGGTTCCTTGATCAGTCAGTTTGCTTGTAATGGTATTAAGTTGGCTGCTTACTATTTGCTTTGTCGCATCTTTTTGTTCTATTGAGGTACTTGGACTTTGTTTTACAACCGTCGCTAATAAGAGTCTTTCTAAAGGCTGTAAGCTCTGACCTAATGTAGCCGCGTTAGTTGATGGGGATGAAAAAGGAGTCACTAAAGGAGATAAAGCGTGTGCTAATAACGGTTGTTTTTGCCACATAGAAACGCTTGATTTTATTTGCTGGGTAAATTGCATTAGGGGCGGCGCTAAATTTGACACGTTTTTTAATTGTGTCATGTCAATTTTTTGCATTGGGGTGAGCCATTTTTGCTGAGCATTGCCTGTAAATTCTGGTTTTTGAGATGAGCTTACCGAGGTCGTAAATGGCTTGCTTTCAAAGTACTTTACCGCATCTAAAATACGCGTTTTAAAATCAGCAAAACTGCTTTTCAACCATGATTGTATCGGACTATTTATCGTGCTGAGCGGATGCTGTTTACTTGGCGAGTGATCAATTAGGCCTTGCGATTGTTGCAAAGAGAGCATCTCATTAAACGGTTTACTAAATGAGTTTTTAAGGCTCACAGTCATATTATGATAAGCGGTTTTGATCAGTAATTTATCTGCTTGGTGAGTAATGTTTACCTTAGTCGGGATGGTAGGTAGTTCACTTAATTGTCGGTGACTTAGGTTAATAGTTAATGAGTCTTTAAAAGAGTTTGGGCTTAATACCGCAAACTTAGGCATAGCATGAAGCTGAGCTGGGCTTAAATTACTGGCAAGCAACTTTGTTAGTTTGGCTTGGTTTATTGGCTGTGAGTGCACTATATCAGTAAAACGGTTAATAATATTAAGTCGTGTACCTTTGCTATCCGTTTCAATCATCCCCTTTATTAAAGGCTCATCTGCGAGTAATTGTGCAACGTGTTTATTAATAGCAATACTGGCATTAAATTTTTCAATGACCAACTTTGGTGTAGGTTGTAATACCACTTGAAGTGATAGTGGACTGTTTTGAATATCACTTTGGGTGTTTATAAAATTTAAAAATCGTTGCAACTGAGCCGGTTGTTTAATTGTTAAAGTTGTATTGTTAGGGATGATGGTTAAGCTTTTACCATCTGCACTTAACTGTATGTTAGCGCTTGCTATTTTTTCAACGTTTACGGGTGTCTCAGTTGTACCAAGGCGAATCGTTTGCCAATGCTTATTCATAAACACATCAAGCGTGACTGAATCTTTAGAAAACTGAATATTTTTTGCCG
This sequence comes from Pseudoalteromonas sp. 2CM36K, assembly GCF_023161865.1. Taxonomy (NCBI): domain Bacteria; kingdom Pseudomonadati; phylum Pseudomonadota; class Gammaproteobacteria; order Alteromonadales; family Pseudoalteromonadaceae; genus Pseudoalteromonas; species Pseudoalteromonas sp. 2CM36K. The sequence goes on along the minus strand of NZ_JALNTK010000003.1, from coordinate 195,474 downwards.
TCAGCACTTCAGGTGGCAGTGTTGCTAACGCAGCCTTACCAGAATCAGTTGTTTGATTACTAACCTGTGGGTTAGACAATGTGATGTGCGTTGGTGTATTCATTATTTTATATCAAGTTTTCTGTATTTTAAGTAAATCGATTCTAAAGCAATATTCGTATTACCCTATCATTATGGTAGACTTACCGCTAATTTTTGGCAGAGAGAATCGTCATCTTGTTACACATTAAGTCCGTTACTTGTATCAAGCAAGAGCGTTGTTTGTTTGATGAACTTAATTTTAGCCTTAAAAGCGGTCAAATCATGCAGTTAGCTGGTCCTAATGGGGCTGGTAAAACATCATTATTGCGCATTATTGCTGGTTTTTCGCTTCCGGATGAAGGTGATATTTTATACCTAAATCAATCTATCAAAAAATATTATGACGAATATGCCAGAGACTTATTATTTATAGGCCATAAAACCGGTGTTAACGTACAACTTACCGCACTTGAAAATGTAGCACATTGGTTGGCTATTAATGGTTATGTTGATACTCCTGACTTATACCCTTTATTAAGTAAATTAGGTTTAGTAGGGCTGGAAGATGTGCCTGTAAGAACGTTATCTGCGGGTCAACAGCGGCGAGTGGCTCTCGTTCGATTATGGTTATCTGAGGCCAAGTTATGGGTTTTAGATGAACCTTTCACGGCGCTAGATAAAAGCGGGGTTGCCTTTTTACAGCAACGTTTTACTGAGCACTTATCAAAGGGGGGCGCTATTTTGTTAACAACACACCAAGATTTAACCACTCACTTTAGTGACTTACAAACGTTGACTTTGGAGTACCGCCACTAATGACACGACAGCACTCATATTGGCAGTTATTTGTCGCGGTATTTAGCAAAGACGTTAAGCTCGCTTTTCGTCAGCGCGCTGAAATAGTTAATCCTATCTTGTTTTTTTTAATTGTTATCTCACTGTTTCCATTAGCCATAGGGCCTGAGCCAGGCTTGCTATCAAGAATGGCCCCGGGCATTATTTGGGTTGCGGCTTTATTATCGACCATGCTTGGCCTTGATAAACTGTTTAGAGATGATTACCACGATGGCTCTTTGGAGCAGCTCATTGCTTCGTCATACCCCTTATCATTAACGGTGCTGGGCAAAGTAGCTGCACACTGGGTGATCACCGGCCTCCCGTTAGTGCTAATGACCCCTTTATTTGCTTTACTACTAAATTTAGAAACGACTGCCTTAGTGGCAACGTTATTAACGCTATTATTGGGCACGCCTTTATTGAGCTTCATTGGCGCAATAGGGGCGGGTTTGACTGTGGGATTACAAAAAGGCGGCATTTTAATGAGTCTGCTCGTTTTGCCTTTGTATATTCCGGTTTTAATTTTTGCAACTTCCGCTATTGATACCAGCACTATGTCGCTGGATTATAGTGGTCAGCTTGCAATCCTTGGTGCGATGTTAGTCGTTGCGACTATCAGTGCGCCAATTGCCATATCATCAGCATTAAAAGTGAGTGTAAGTTAATATGTGGAAGTGGTTACATCCGTATGCGAAAGCAGAGCGAGCATATCAATTATGCAATACTCTACTGCCATATTTTGCAGTAGTAACGGTTATTAGTATGGTTGTTGGTTGGGTCTGGGGATTAGGTTTTGCTCCTGCCGATTACCAACAAAAAGACAGTTACCGTATTATTTTTATTCACGTGCCCTCCGCTATTTTATCTATGGGCGCTTATTCATCAATGGCGATTGCAGCCATTGTTGCGCTTGTATGGCAATTACGCAATGCAGAGCTTGCGGTGATTGCAATAGCACCCGTAGGTGCCTGCATGACCGCAATAGCCTTAATCACCGGTGCTGCGTGGGGTAAACCTATGTGGGGTGCTTGGTGGGTATGGGATGCACGACTGACCTCTGAACTCATTTTGTTATTTTTATATCTAGGGGTGTTGTCTTTGTACCATGCCTTTGAAGATAAAAAATCAGCCGGTCGCGCCGCGTCTATTTTAGCTATTGTTGGGGTTATTAACTTGCCTATCATTCACTTTTCGGTGGAATGGTGGAATACCCTGCATCAAGGGGCAAGCATCACTAAGTTTAACCGCGACGCGGTAGATCCAAGTATGTTTTGGCCGTTAATGATTAATATTTTAGCCTTTGCCGCGTTTGTTGGTACTGTGACTTTAATTCGTCTTAAAAATGAAATTTTACACCGTGAAAAGCACCGCCCATGGGTGCGACAGTTGTTAACTAAGGGGTAATTATGCAGTTTGACTCGTTTTCAGATTTTATTGCAATGGGAGGCTATGGCTTTTATGTATGGCTTTCTTTTGGTACATGCGCATTAATTTTATTAGGCATTTTATTTAGCTCGTTACGCGACAAAAAACAAATTTTAGCGTCGGTAGAGCAGCAAATTGCGCGTGAAACTCGAATTAAAAATTCTAAGCAGGAGCAAACCTCGTGAACCCTAGACGTAAAAAACGCCTTTTGGTTATTATTGCCGTACTCTTTGGTATTGGTGGATCAATTGGTTTAGTGTTGTACGCCTTACAAGAAAACATTAATTTGTTTTACACCCCCAGTGAATTAATTGATGGTAAAGGCCCGAATAAAGAAAAGCCTCATATAGGACAAAAGCTCCGCATTGGCGGTATGGTTGTCCCTGGTACAGTGCAAAGAAATGAGCAAAGCTTACAGGTAAGCTTTAAGTTGATTGATACTGGCCCATTGGTCACGGTGCGTTATCAAGGAATTTTGCCTGATCTATTTCGTGAAGGGCAAGGGATTGTTGCGCAAGGTGTGTTAGTAGAGCCTAACGTGATTGAAGCATTTGAAGTGTTGGCCAAGCATGATGAAGAATATATGCCAGCTGAGGTTGCCGAGGCAGTAAAAGGAATTAAGCATGAGAAACCAAAATACAATTTAGATAGCGGGAGCTAATATGATCCCAGAACTTGGTTATTTTTCCCTAACATTGGCCATGGTACTCAGTGTGCTGTTGTGTATTTTCCCACTTTGGGGTGCACACACAGGAAACCTTCGTCTGATGCGCGCTGCGCCATCACTTGCTATTGGTCAGTTTGCATTTGTTGCTTTGTCTTTTGCTGCGCTTATTTATGCCAGCTTAACCGATGATTTTACCGTATCTTATGTAGCGTATCACTCAAGTAGCACCTTGCCTTGGTATTATAAAATAACCTCAACATGGGGTGGCCATGAAGGCGCTATTTTACTGTGGTTATTAATGCAGGCCGGTTGGACCGCCGTTGTTGCTTTGCGTTCAAAGTCACTGCCTTGGGTACTTCGTGCTCGCGTATTAGGTGTGCTTGGCTTTTTAGGTGTCGGATTTATGATGTACACCTTGCTACTTTCAAGTCCGTTTGAACGTTTACTGCCCTATTTCCCTGTTGAGGGACGCGATTTAAATCCATTATTACAAGACCCAGGGATGATCATTCACCCTCCATTACTTTATATGGGGTATGTCGGTCTTTCTGTTGCTTTTGCCTTTGCTATTGCCGCGTTGTTAACCGGCAAGCTTGATAACACCTGGGCAAAATGGTCACGCCCATGGACAATGACGGCATGGGGCTTTTTAACCTTAGGTATCACTATAGGTAGTTGGTGGGCCTATTCAGAGCTAGGCTGGGGCGGCTGGTGGTTCTGGGATCCTGTTGAAAATGCATCACTCATGCCATGGTTAGTTGCAACCGCGTTACTGCACTCTTTAAGTGTGACTGAAAAACGTGGCGTATTTAAATCATGGACAGTGTTACTGGCTATTGCGGCATTCTCATTAAGTTTACTAGGCACCTTTATCGTTCGCTCAGGAATTATTGTTTCGGTGCATGCCTTTGCAACAGACCCTGATCGTGGCTTATTTATCCTTGGCTTTTTGGCCGTAGTTGTTGGCGGCGGTTTAGCGTTATATGGCTTGCGTGTCTCACAAGTTAAAAGTGAAGGGCGTTATAAATTTGTATCGCGTGAAGTGGCACTTTGGTTAAACAATATTTTCTTAGTGGTTGCTACATTAATTGTACTGTTAGGTACATTATTACCTATGGTGCACAAGGAAATGGGGCTAGGCAGTATTTCAATTGGCGAACCTTTCTTTAATAAAATGTTTGCTATTTTACTGGTGCCATTTGCTATTTTAATGGGCATTGGACCTTTCCTGCGTTGGAAGCAAAATAAGTGGGCCTTTTTACAAAATAAAATATTTGTAGGCGCATTAGTCAGTATTATCACTACCTGTGCGTGGTTATTTAGTAGCTATGAGGTAGTGACTCCATTAACACTTTTAGCAACCACGCTAGGTGTATGGATATTTATTGCCACTTTTATTGATTTATATACCAAAGCAGCGGTTCATGGCTCGGTTAAACTCGGTATAAAGCGTTTAGGTTTAAGCTATTGGGCAATGGTGCTGGGGCATGTTGGTTTAGCCTTTGTTATAGCGGGCATTACACTCACCTCGGCATATTCAGTTGAGCGTGATGTATCGATGAAGCAAGGCGATATCGTGCAGCTTAACCAGTATCAATACCGCTTTGAAGGTGTGAAGACGATTCGTGGTGCAAACTACAGTGGTCATGCTGGTGTCGTGACGGTATTAAAAGGGAATGACACTGTAACGCGTTTATATGCAGAAAAGCGTCGTTACGATATTGGTATGCAATTTATGACCGAAGCCGCTATTGATGCCGGATTCACTCGTGATTTATATCTTGCGCTTGGTGAGCAACTAAGTGAAGGGGCATGGTCATTACGCATTTACCATAAGCCATTTGTACGTTGGATGTGGATTGGCGGTATTCTGATCTCACTCGCTGGTTTTGTGATTTTATTCGATAAGCGCTATCGCGCCTTACCGCGAAAAGATGAAATAGAGGGGGCAGTATGAACCGTAAACTTATCGCAATTGCTCCTTTATTAATTTTTATCTTTATTTGTGTGTTTTTATACCAAGGGTTGTTTGCCAACCCGCGGGAAATACAAACAGGGCGAATTGGTCAAACGGTGCCTGCGTTTAATTTACCTGATTTAATGCAAGACGATAAACGTTGGACTGATGAGCAGCTAAAGGGTGACGTGTATTTACTAAACGTATGGGGCACATGGTGTCCAACGTGTTTAGCTGAGCTTGGTTATTTAACTAAGCTACGCGAGCAAGGGGTTAAAATTATCGGCTTGTATTATGTACAAAGTTACGACGCCGATTTTGATGGCCCGTTTGATATGCAAGCACTGCGTGACGATGTGAGTAATATGCTTTTACGTGCGGGCGACCCTTATCAATTTCATATTTTAGATTTAGAACGTTCATTGTCTTTAGATTTAGGGGTGTCCGGTGCACCAGAGACATTTTTAGTAGATAAAAATGGCACTATTTTGTTACACCACACCGGTGATATAAACCCTCGAGTTTGGCGCGCTAAGTTTGCGCCTCTTATGCAGGAGCTGCAGCCATGAGATTGTTTTTATTAACCCTTAGCTTATTTATTAGTTTAGCTGCGTTTGCTCAGCAAGATCGTTATCAGTTTGATAGCAACGAACAAGCGGTTCGTTTTGAAGAGCTAACAAAAGAATTACGTTGCCCTAAATGCCAAAACCAGAATATTGCTGACTCTGATGCCGTTGTCGCAAAAGACTTGCGCGAGCGAGTGCTGGCGTTGGTAAAAGATGGTAAAAGCAAAGATGAAGTCATTGACTATATGATTGACCGCTATGGCTACTTTGTTCATTACGATCCACCGGTAACGCCGGCTACGTTAATACTGTGGGTACTTCCGGTACTCATTGTAATAATTGGGTTTGGCTTTATCGTGATTCGCCAACGTAAAGCGTCGGTAAAACAAACCTGGAGTGACGCTGATGAAGTGATGCTCAATAAGCTGATTAAACAAAATAAACATCAGGAGCAAAGTTAAATGATTTTAATGTGGGCGTCTTTTGCTTTACTCACACTTATTGCATTGCTGTTTATTATTGTGCCTTTTTTAAAAAAAGAGCGCGTAGTAACCATCACCCATAACGCCAATGCACAGCTTATCAGCATTTATGAACAGCGTTTAGTTGAATTACAGGCAGATTTAGATAATCAACGTATAGACTCGCAAAATCACAGCGAAGCTATTATTGAATTAAAACGCCGTTTACTTAATGAATTATCGCCGGAGAAGTCACTAAATAGCCGTGGTGACAATCGTATATTTGCTTTAACAGGCGCGGCGTTTTTAATTGCATTAGCAGGTATTTTCTATGCAATGACAGGCAGCCAGCAACAAATTGCAGCTTGGCATGATGCAATGGATAACTTGGCCGATTATGGTCAGCGCGCCGTAATGCAAAAGGGCGAGCCATTAACTAAAAATGAGTTACAAGCGTTTGCCCTAGCACTGCGTACTAAATTAAGTCAAAGCGGTGATGATGAAGTGGCTTGGATGTTGTTAGGACGTGTTGCTTTAATGCTAAATGAATTTGATATGGCGAAACAGTCATTCGATAAAACATTAAAAATAAACCCTGATAATATGCAAGCGCTTGTTAGCTACTCTCAGGTGCTATTACTTGAGGGCAGTGAAGAGAACATGACTCGTGCAGCGGGTATGCTTTCTAAAGTACTGCAAGCTCAACCAAATAACCTTGATGCGATTTCGTTACTTGCACTGATTGCCTTTGAGAGAAAAGACTGGCTACAGGCAAAGGCAGCGTTTGAGGTGCTACTTGCAAGTATGGATGAGTCTGATACGCGCTACGCTATGATCAACCAACGTATTAGCGAAATCGATCTACAAATTGCTCAGCAAAACGTGGTAACCAGTGGCGAGCAGTTAGCGGCTCAAAGTATTCAAGTTACCGTTGATATCAATAGCCAACTTGCAGACAAACAGCCCAATAACGGTATTTTGTTTGTGTTTGCTAAAGCGGCTAAGGGATCACCGATGCCTTTAGCCGTGGTCAAACTAACAGACTATAGCTTTCCAATTACGGTTGAGCTGAGCGATGCTAATGCCATGATGGCAGGGCTAAATTTATCCAGTGCTAATGAAATTGTTATTTCTGCGCGTATTTCTAATGATGATTCAGTGATGCCAAGTACTGGTGAGCTTGAAGGCCACTCTGAAGTACTGAACCGTAAAGATGTGCGACAAGTGCAACTGAACATTAATACATTAATACCTTAAGGATTTGAGATGTTAAAACAAGGCTTACTTTTATTATGTTTACTCACTTTATCGGGCTGTGTTCAAGTACCCGAGAGTAAATATGATGAGCGCGATCCCTTACAAAGCGTAAATAGACCTATTTATGACTTTAATATGGACGTACTCGACACCTATATTTTAAGGCCAGCAGCTGTGGGTTACATCACTGTTACACCACAGCCTGTTCGTCGCAGTATTGTACATTTTACCGATAATATTACCGCACCCGTTGATATTATAAATGCCGGCCTGCAAGGAAAACCAAGTAGTGCCGGAATTAATTTTGCGCGTTTTTTAGTGAATTCAACGGTGGGTGTGTTTGGTATTTTTGATGTAGCCAGCTCACTTGGGCTTGAGGTAAACGATGAAGACTTTGGTCAAACATTAGGTGTTTGGGGGGTAGGTGATGGTGCCTATTTAATGATCCCAGCAATGGGGCCATCTACCGCACGTAACCTAACCGGTGATGTTGTTGATAACCTTGTACTGCCTGAAATAGCACTGACTACACCACAAACTATTTTAGTGTTTGCACTAAAAGCAGTTGAAGCACGTGCGTCATTAATGGCTCAGGAAGGTTTATTGAATGATTCGTTAGACCCCTACTTGTTTATTAAAGACATTTACTTTCAGCGTCAATTATACGAGCTATTTGATGGTAATCCGCCAATAAAAGAAGAGCCTGAAGATTTTGATGAAGATTTCTTAGAAAGCCTTTAATTAAAACAAAAACGCCAGCAAATGCTGGCGTTTTTTCTTAATTAGTAATAATTTAGCTATCAATCATCACCTGCATTTGCTCACTAACCCAGTTGAGAGCTTCGTGATATGCATCAGACACTTCATCACCTAAGTTTAGTTGCTGAGCTTTGTCGTTCGCAGCTTGCCAATCACCATGCTCATACAGAGTGACCAAGTTTAAGTATTCAGCAAGTAGTCCTTCATTTTTTAACAGCGCTGTTTTTATCTCATTAGACAGAGGCAATTTAAGCATTATGCTGTCCATTTCTTCATCTAATATCGCATCCATAAGCGACATCATGCCGGTTAAGAACGCCATACCTGTATCTTTAAGTTTGCTATGTGAAATAGCTAACAACTCACAAAAACGTGCCCGTGTTAGCGACAGTCTAATAAGCTCTAATGGCTTATCTGCAGATACTTGTGCTGCAAATAGCAAAGATAGTAGTTTTTTGATTTCATTGGCACCTAAGACAATCAGTGCTTGTTTAATAGTATCTATTTCAAAGCGGCGGGTAAATGCTGCTGAGTTTGAATAGCGCAAGAGCTTGTAAGATAAGTTAACATCACGCTCAAATACATCGGTGATCTTCTTAAGATCCATTTCTACACTGGATGTTTCATAGAGTAGTTCAGCCAGTGCCATGCCAGATGGCGGTAAGGTTTTACTTTGCACCATCTCGGGTTTTGAAAAGAAAAAGCCTTGAAAGTACTCAAAGCCGAGCTCAAAAGCTTGGTTGTAAAGCTCGTAAGTTTCAACTTTTTCTGCAAGTAATTTGATATGTGGGTAAGGTTTTAAGTCCTTAATGATCGTTTTAACGGTTTCCATATCGCACGTTAAAAAGTCAACTTTAATGATATCAATAAACGGATAAAAGTGACGCCATACCGGTTGATGGACATAGTCATCTAGGGCGAGTGTGTACCCTTTCTCTTTTAGGTCTTTAACTATTGCTAGCAGACGTTTTCCTGGCTGAACGGACTCTAGTATTTCAATCACAACTCCGTTTTTGTCTAACAGCGTGGGGTAGCCTTTTAATAAGGTGTCTAAAGTAAAGTTAATATAAGCGGGTTTATTATCGGTGAAATCTTCAAGACCAAAATTAAACTGGCTGCCCTCAATCAGTCGAGACGTTGCTTCGTCGCCGTCAATGTTCGGAAATACGTTATCTACTCCATCACGAAATAAAAGCTCGTAGCCAATTAGTTCCTTATTGCGATCTAAAATAGGTTGGCGAGCAGCGTAAAAATACATACAAGATTCCGAAACAGTTGAAATTGATTAACATTGTAATAATATATTGGAAAACATTCAAAATAGCATCGGTAAAATGAATTATTATTAATAAAATATCATGGCTTAGGTGATTTTTATAAATCTAAACTCATTGTTTTTAATTCTATTTGTTTTAAAAGCGAGCGAATAGATGGTTTTTTATCTACTTAAATTAGCGGGTTGGAGTTATTAGCAATTACCGTGTTATAGTTGGCTAGAAAGCTTTTATTCCAATACTGTCTTAATTATAAAATCTCAAGAGTCATTATTTGGATTACAAGCCTGTTATTACTTTTTTAAGTGGAGGCGAATTTGGAAACAGGAATGATTATTTCACTGGCATTGTACTTTATTGTAATGCTAGGAATAGGGCTATACGCATATAAGCAATCTACCAGTGATATTTCAGGGTATATGCTTGGTGGTCGTAATTTAGCCCCCAGTGTTGCGGCCTTATCAGCGGGTGCATCAGACATGAGTGGTTGGTTATTAATGGGCCTACCTGGTGCAATGTATTTATTTGGGTTGAGTAAAGTTTGGATTGCAATTGGTTTAGTATTAGGTGCATGGGCAAACTATTTTCTGGTCGCCCCAAGGCTGCGTGTTTATACTGAAAAAGCCAATGACTCCATTACTATTCCTGATTACTTTGCAAACCGTTTTGATGACAACAAAAATATACTACGTGTTATCTCTGCAATAGTAATTATTGTTTTCTTTACCTTATACACTTCATCGGGTGTTGTTGCCGGTGGTAAGTTATTTGAAAACTCATTTCAAATGAGCTACGAAATGGGCTTATACATCACCACAGGTGTGGTAGTGGTTTATACCTTATTTGGTGGTTTTTTAGCGGTTAGCCTTACAGACTTTGTGCAAGGCTGTATCATGTTTATTTCGTTGTTAGCAGTGCCAATTGCCACTTATATGATGCTTGACCAACCATTTATGGATACCTTAGCAAATGCAAATTATCAGCAGTTACTAAGCTCGCCTAAAGCAAGCGAAATTCATTCTTTAAGTATGCTTGACTGGTTTGCTGGTGGTTCTACCATTGCTATTATTTCTGCAATGGCATGGGGTTTAGGTTACTTTGGTCAGCCTCATATTATTGTTCGTTTCATGTCTGTTCGTTCAGTAAAAGAAATGCCAACCATGCGTCGTATTGGTATGTCTTGGATGACCTTATCTGCCATTGGTGCAGTATTTACCGGTTTATTCGGTGCTGCATACATGATTGAAAATCAAATGCCAATTGCCGATAAAGAAACAATTTTCTTAGTATTGGCTGAATTAATTTTCCACCCGTTAATTGCAGGTTTCCTACTGGCTGCTATTTTAGCTGCGATTATGAGTACGATTTCATCGCAATTATTGGTGTGTTCAAGTTCGTTAACTGAAGACTTCTACAAGATTTACTTAAACCGTGATGCCTCTCAAACTGAGCTGGTATTAGTAGGGCGTATTAGCGTAATACTGGTTGCGTTATTTGCTATTTACCTAGCGTATGACCGTAATAGTTCAATACTTGATCTAGTTAGCAACGCGTGGGCTGGTTTTGGTGCTGCATTTGGTCCTCTTGTCTTGTTTAGTCTTTACTGGAAACGTATGAACTTAAAAGGGGCTATTAGCGGTATGGTTATTGGTGCTTTAACAGTGCTTGTATGGATTTATGCGCCTATTACCATTAATGGTGAGAGCTTAAGCAGTGTAATTTATGAAATCGTCCCAGGCTTCATTTTAGCGAGTATTGCTATTGTGGTAGGAAGCCTCGTAACAGCTGAACCGAAAAAAGAAATTACTGATCTGTTTGATGAAGTTGAATCGTCATTGTAAGTGATTAGCTAACGTAAAGTTTTGGTTTAAAAAAAATGCCAACCAGTTTAACTGGTTGGCATTTTTTTATTGACTGACTTGTAACAATAGCAAATTGTGATGTCTTACTCGCTTCTCGTTATTATTACTTAAAGACATAAAAAAACTGAATACGAATCACGAATTCAGTTTCATAAATTAGTAGTGCGGCTTATAAGCTGCATACTATTTTTTAGATTAGCTCGCTGCTTTATCTTTTATATCAGCAACGTTATCTGACTTTGCTTTTTTAGCTTTTGCAGGTACTTCTTTAGCCCCCTTAAGTACCGCCATAAAGTCGTCTTTACTTTTCGCAATCTCAAGTGCAAGCGACTCAACTTGTTGTTCACTTAGTGGCACATCTACTTTTTCAAGCATGAGTTCTAGTGACTCGGCAATATCGAGCATTTTGTCATAGGCATCAGCTTCTTTTTTAGTAGTAAACGTCATGCGCTCGACTCCGTTTCGTTCTACAACATATTTAACAACAACAGCCATGATTTCTCCTGCTTACTTACGTGGCAATATGATTATTTTAAATCATTAGATTACTGTTTTTATATACAGTACAAGCTTGCGCGTGGTTTTGCAAGCTTTAGCCTTAGTTTATCTGCAGCTTGGTTGACAATAAAGAGTAACTCTACTTTATTTATTAAGTCACTTTATAACGCGTTGCAGTAAAGGAGTCGCAAGGAGTGATTGTTACCGTTAGTACTTAGTAACCACAACGTTATCTAAAAGTGCTGGGTGTAAGTAATCAATGAATGTTCATGTAGGAACGCAAAAGGAAATAGTATGAAATTAATTAAAATAATCTCGTTAGCAGCTGCTTTATGTTTATTACCTATGGGTACCACCTTTGCGCAAAGCGATATGCTATCAGAGCAGATGCAATCAGAGCAGATGCAATCAGCCATGGTTAATATTAATACTGCTGATTTAAAACAGTTAATCAAGTTACCAGGTGTCGGTAAGAAAAAGGCACAGGCAATTATCGATTATAGAGAAGCTAATGGTGATTTCGCATCACTTGAAGATCTAGCTAAAGTAAAAGGGGTGGGTAAAAAAATGCTAGCCAAACTTAATGGAAAGGTGGCGTTTTAACTTAAAAGGGCGCTATGCGCCCTGATCAAACTGTTTTAAGGCAGCACCAAGGTGCTTTTTAGCAAAGTTAATATCTACTGGTGCGGTTAGTAGCGGGTAGCTCAACCCAGCTACAATTAAAAAGGGCACCAGTAACCAACCTTCGAAAAGAGTAAATATTAAAAAGAATGGGCTTAATAGCATCAGCTTTAGTATGCGTATAAAGACCCTGTCACTGGGTGATAGCATGCTTAACGAGATCGCAATAACAGTTTGTCGTTGACGAACTTTTAAATGTTTAAGCTCATCAACTTGGCTTGAAAAAAAAGTAAACATATTAAAGTGACTTTTTAGTAATTAATCGACTGGCCACTAATATAAACAGTGTGGCGGTAAAGAGTACAAAAATAATTTCCATCCATGCTGGCATACTTAGGCTGGCAAATTGCCAATCTATATTTCCGCAATCACCTGTCGCTTCAAAAAATTGCGGTATCCAGTGATGTAACGGCATAAATTCTGGAAAATTTGGCTCAAATTCACAGCTAAATGCAAATGGGTCTGTGGTTGTTTGCATTTCAATGTGTTCACGAGCTATTAGTAGCCCCCATACACTTGAAATCCCCCATGTTGTATAGGCAACAATACGGACTACGAGGTTGTTTGGTTTACTGGCGCCAATAATACCTGCAAAAAGTAAACCTAATACCGCGGTGCGTTGGTAAATACACATAATGCACGGTGCTAACCCCATGTTGTATTGAAAAAAGAGCGCGATGACTTCAAGCAGAAAAACAATCCCACTGAATAATAACCAAGGTGTACGTTGAGTACTTAGATTAGCAAGCCAGTTCATAACAAATCCGTATTTAAATAAGGGCTTAGATTATGACGTAGGATAAACAGCGGAGCAAGTAAAAGGGAGGAGCTATGAAATTTCCTAGCTCCTCAAAGTCGGGGAAGTTCTTAATGCCCAGAATTCGCTACAGGGATGTGGTGTTGTATTATCCCCCAATCATAAAACAAACTGGTTATTTCACTCAAGCCAAAATAAGTCGCGCTTAACCCAACAAAGGTAAGCACAAAAGTGTAAGGTAAAGCCATATACACCATTCGACCGTAAGATAGGCGTAACACGGGAGCTAGTGTTGATGTCAGTAAGAATAAGAAAGCAGCTTGACCATTAGGGGTGGCCACGCTGGGTAAGTTTGTGCCGGTGTTTATCGCCACTGCAAGTAAATCAAATTGGTCTCGAGTTATTTGACCTGCTTTTAGAGCTGCAGCAACTTCATTTATATATACAGTGCCGACAAATACATTATCACTGACCATTGAAAGCAATCCGTTAGCGATAAAAAACATCACCAATTGTAAGTGCCCTTCAAATGTTAGTACCCAAGTAATCACAGGAGTAAAGAGTTGTTGATCGATGATTACTGCAACCACACTAAAAAATACACAAAGTAGTGCCGTGAAGGGGAGGGCTTCTTCAAAGGCTTTACCGAGTTGGTGCTCTTCTATTATGCCGGCCGACGACGTGGCTAAAATAATGACCGATAAACCAATTAAGCCCACGGTTGCTAAATGTAACGCTAAGCCAGTAATTAACCAGATAGCGATAAGTGCTTGAATTGTGAGGTTAACTCTATCGCGTTTGGTGCGTTTTTTATCAAGTGTTTGTGCATGGTTTTTTAAAATAGCATGAATTGTTTCTGGCAGTTTTGCCCCATAGCCAAAGGTTTTTGTTTTTTCTAATAAAAAGGTCGTTAATAAGCCCGCAAAAAGCACGGGTAAAGAAACGGGCAGCATTCTTAAAAAGAACTCACCAAATAGCCAACTTGCTCGCTCTGCAATAATTAAGTTTTGTGGTTCACCAACCATAGTACACACGCCGCCAAGTGCGGTCCCAATCGAGGCATGCATGAGTAAATTACGTAAAAAAGCACGAAACTCTTCAAGCTCTTGACGGTTTACCTCTTTTACTTGGTTATCATCGTTAATATCGTGCTCACTGATAAAATCTTTTCCTGAAGCCACCTTGTGATAAATACTATAAAAGCCCATGGCCACCGCAATAACAACCGCCATTACAGTCAGGGCATCCAAAAAAGCTGATAAAAACGCAGCAGCTATTGCAAAGGCAAGCGATAAAACGGTCTTACTTCTTACTGAAACCACTAACTTGGTAAAAATATACAGCAGCAGATCTTTCATGAAATAAATACCGGCAACCATAAAAATAAGTAATAAAAGCACATCTAGGTTTTGTGCTATTTCATGTTCAACTTGCATGGTTGATGTCATACCAATTAATAGTGCCTCAATGGCAAGTAGACCACCAGGTTGCAGTGGGTAACACTTGAGCGCCATGGCCAGTGTAAAAATAAACTCAATAACCAGTACCCAGCCAGACAAATAAGGGTTTAATTGAAACAGCAGCGGGTTAATTATTAAAAATGCAATAATGGTGTATTTATACCATTGAGGTGCTTTACCTAAAAAATTTATAAATATTGCAGATGGGACACTCTGTTGCATGATTTTTCCCTAGGAAGGCGTTTAATAGTCTGGTTAATGTCATTAACTTAGTCCAGTCTATAGAGGGTGTAAACAACTAAATAACCTGAGCTGCACATAAGAAATGGAACTAAATGCCCTTGCGGTGATCAGATCTTTCGACCAAGAAACATAAGATTACCGAGGCAAGGGCATGAATAACTTAGATGCAATTTACGTAGATGTCGATGATTTTTGTTTATTGTTTGAACCTCAGTGGCTTAAACACCTAATAGAATCAGGTGAGAAGCAACGCATTAAGCCGTCTCGACTATCCTCTAGCGAAGTGATGACTATATTAATTGCCTTTCATCAATCAGGTTATCGCGACTTTAAAACTTACTACACCAAATTTGTTTGTCAGTATTGGCGACATTATTTTCCTGATTTAGTCAGTTATACACGTATGTTGAAGTTACTTCAGGCCACGTTACCTGCTCTGTGTAGCTATCTGAAGCAGCGCTTTGATAAACCAACAGGCATTGCATTTATCGATTCTACTTCTCTCAAGGTGTGTCACAACATGCGTATTCCTCGCCACCAAGTTTTCGCGGGAAAAGCCAAGCGGGGTAAAGGAACAATGGGCTGGTTTTATGGGTTTAAACTTCACCTCATCATGAATGATGAAGGTGGTTTATTAGCAGTAAAAGTGACAGCTGGGAATGTTGATGATAGAAAGCCGGTGTTAGATATGGTCGATAATGTTACAGGTAGTTTATACGCTGATAAAGGTTATGTATCTGCAAACCTAAAAGCGGAACTTGCTGAGCAAGGCATTGATTTTATTACAGGTCAACGAAGTAATATGAAACGTCAGCCAATATCATCTTGGGATAGAGCGATGTTATCAAAGCGTTTTATCATTGAAACAGTTTTCGACCAACTGAAAAATATGGCTCAAATAGACCATACAAGGCACCGCAGCTGCATCTCATTTATGGTTAATTTAATGGCTGGATTAATTGCCTATACCTTTCAGACTAAAAAGCCGAGTATTAAAGTGACTCGGCTTTAATTCTTATGCAGATCTGAGGTTAAATAATAATAGTCAAAGTGTCTGGTATGAATAATAGGTTGGCATTCATATTGTGTTTAAAACCTATCGGTAAAACTAGCGAATCATACAAGTAAAGTTGCCTTTTTAATCACATACCTAGGTAATTTAACTTACTTTACTTGTTAGTTGTGGCTTGTCTGGTACAATCAGTCAGTTAATCGTATGTAGCGATGTGATGTGAATTAATTCGAGTAGGAATTGAATGAGAATTTTTAAAGCGAAAAGCCCAGCAGGATTTGCTGAGGAATACATAGTAGAGTCAATCTGGAATGGTGATTTTCCTCCAGGTTCAATTCTGCCTGCTGAGCGTGAACTCTCAGAGTTAATTGGTGTTACTAGAACCACATTACGTGAAGTATTACAACGATTAGCCAGAGACGGTTGGTTAACAATACAACATGGTAAACCTACTCGCGTTAATAACTTTTGGGAAACCTCAGGATTAAATATCCTTGAAACACTGGCACGTTTAGATGAAGATAAAATGCCAGAGCTAACCGATCAGTTACTTTCAGCACGTACTAATATCAGCGCAATTTATACCCGTGCAGCTATAAAACTTGCACCAGAGCGTGTTATCGAAATTTTATCACAAAGCGAAGAATTAGAAGACAGCGCGCAAGCGTTTGCAGATTATGATTATAAAGTTCATCATGAATTAGCTGTTGCCGGTAACAATCGCATTTATGTGCTCATCCTTAATGGCTTTAAAGGTTTTTATTCTAAGATTGGTTGTCATTACTTTTCAGATCCTCGCACTCGCGAGCTTGCACGCCAGTTTTATAAAGACTTAACAAAGCTTGCTGAGAATAAAGAGCACGATGGTGCAATATTCATGATGCGTAAATATGGTCATCAAACCGGTGAAATATGGCAACATATTCGCGGTGATATGCCTAGCGATATTATGGATTAGTAAAAAACCTGCTTTAAGCAGGTTTTTTTATGATTAAAAATCAGTCCATTTATCAAGCGTTCGCTATTTTAGAACGATGCTATCTATAAATACGATTGTTAATTTATTTTTGATACCCATAGAATAGCGTTTAATTAAATATGGTTGCTATTGTAATTTTAAAATTAGTGCCCATATTAGTAATCAGTATTGCGTAAGCAATTGACAATAAACTCAAAATATTTGGAGAATAAAATGGGTGTATTAGTAGGCCGCCAGGCACCAGACTTTACCGCTGCAGCTGTTCTAGGTAACGGTGAGATTGTAGATAGCTATAACCTTCACGAAAAAATCAAAGGTAAAAAAGCAGTAATCTTTTTCTACCCACTAGATTTCACTTTTGTATGTCCTTCTGAGCTTATTGCTTTTGATAAGCGTTATGCAGAATTCCAAAAACGTGGTGTAGAAGTAATTGGTGTTTCAATCGATTCACAGTTCTCACACAACGCATGGCGTAACACGGCTGTAGCAGACGGCGGTATTGGTAAAGTTCAATACGCACTAGTTGCAGACGTTAAACACGAAATCTGTAAAGCATACGACGTTGAGCACCCAGAAGCCGGCGTTGCATTTCGTGGTTCTTTCTTAATCGACGAAGAAGGTAACGTACGTCACCAAGTAGTGAACGATTTACCACTGGGTCGTAACATCGACGAAATGATCCGTATGGTTGATGCACTAGCATTCCACAGCGAGCACGGCGAAGTATGTCCTGCTGGTTGGACTGAAGGTAAAAAAGGAATGGACGCAAGCCCTGAAGGCGTAGCTAAATTCTTATCTGAAAACGAAGGCGAGCTATAATTTAGCTCTTTAGTTTAAGATAAAAAAACCGCCATATTGGCGGTTTTTTTCATTGCTTTTTAATTAAAACGAAAAGCTCACTTTAGTGTAAATATAACGACCTCGAGGGTTATGTACACCCGATGCGTAACCATACAGATCTGAATCACCGTCACCAATTGCAAACGGTGGCTCTTCATCAAATAAGTTGTTCACACCTAGCGATACCTTTGCTGACTCAGTAATACGGTATGATGTTTGTAAATCAACCAATACTTGAGAATCAACAGTACGTGATGTATTACTATCGAAGTCTAAGTTGCCATCGAAATCGATATCTGGCGTATCTTCAAACTCACCTACATAACTAATGTTCATGTTTGTGTTGAACTGACCAATTTCCCAGTTAGTTGAGAAAATCCAGCGATGCTCTGGGTAACCATATTCACCAGTGTAATCGCGGCCATCTTTTTCAAATTTATCTTGGTAAGCCCATTCTAAATTGAATTTTAGTAAGCCTAAATCATCCAGTGAGTGGTTGTAATTTGCTGAAATATCAACGCCAGAAACTTCTTGTGATGATACATTTTCAAAAGTACTGAAAATCTTTTGAATAGTTCCTAGGCTGTCTGTACCTGATGGAGGTAAGCGAACACATACGGTACTGTTTTGGTTATTACACTCTGAGTTGTAAATTGGACCAAACTCTTGCTCATCAATTTTATTGTCTTGGGTGATACTCCATACATCTACACTCAAACCAAAGTCAGTTGTAGGTGCCCAAATAAAGCCGACATTCCAAGATTCAGACTCTTCAGCCTCTAAGTCAGGGTTACCGGCAAATTCAATGTTGTAATCTAGTGCATCACAATCTTTACCCGTTGCGTCACAACGGTAATTATCGATAAAGAACTGACTCTTTTCTGATGGCCCTAAACCTACTTGTGCAAGTGAAGGTGCTCTAAAGCCTTGCGCCCAAGAGCCACGAACTGTGATTTCATCGGTAGGTGCCCAGCGTAAAGCGACTTTAGGGTTTGTGGTGGTACCAAAGTCACTGTAATCATCGTGACGACCCGCAAGTTGTAGCTCTAAGTTTTCCGTAAGTGGAATTGAAAACTCAATATAGGCAGCGTATTGGTCGCGCTCTGCGGCAGCTGAAACGGCTTCGGTCCCAAAGATTAATCCACGTTGAAATTGATCATCTGGCGTATCCGTTACGTCCTCTTCGCGGTACTCAATACCGGCCGCCATCATGACAACATCATCACCAAAGTTAAATGCTTCACCTGAGATGTTAGCATCGAACGACGTCATATGAGACTCGCCTTGACGAACTAAGCTCGTAGTGATTCTATCGATTACTGCAGGATCATTGTAAGTGCCACCAAATGGGTTGTAGTTACCAGCGTCAATTTCTTGTTGTAAGAAGTCGGTGCGTACCCAACCTTGTGAGCGATCGCCTGTTTGTAACGACTTACTACGACCTTTTTGTACCGCTGTTTCCCAGCTCCAATCGTTAAATTCGCCTCGTAAGCCTGCTACAAAACGTATCGTGTCAGATTCGATATCCCACTGACGCGCACCTGCATCGACAGTTCTAAAATAATTAATCCCTACATCTTGTCCAAATGGATTATTAGGGTGACTCCCTGGTACTGTTAAACCCGCATCTTTATCAAGTGGCGTTGGCGCACCCGCTGCAACTGAGCTGTTATGCTGTACAGCCATTTCTAAGAAGCCCGTTATGCCATTGTCAAAGCGGTATTCAAATTGTGAAATTGCGCCCACACGTTCTGATGCCGGGGCAATATAGCCGAATGGACCATAATCAAAAACACAGCTGTTACTGCTACTTATTTGGTCAGTAGGACAGCTAGGATCTGGCTTTTGAACACCATTTACATCGAATGAGCCAGGGAAACCACGTGATGAACGAAAATCCATGCCACCATATGGAGACTGGTTAGCAGTACCTAAGCGCCCCATTTCATCTGATGATAAAGAGGTGTTTTTAAAGTAATCAATAATAACGGATGCGCTACTTTTTGCACTAGTAGTACCCCAAACAATACTGGCTGTAGTTTCTTCATAGTTAGGGCCATCTGTGCCGCCGTAACCTAAGTTTACTTCAATACCGTCAATATCTTTTTTCAAGATAACGTTTACAACACCCGCTACAGCATCAGAGCCATAGATTGCTGAGGCGCCATCTTTTAAAATATCAATACGTTCGATTGCTGAAACAGGAATACTGTTGATATCAACGAATGAGTTGGTGATCCCTTCAGCAAATGCGCTGATTGCAACACGACGACCATTAATAAGTACCAAGGTAGCATCGGCGCCTAAGCCACGAAGGCTGACGGCAGCTGAGCCATTTGCGGTTGAGTCTTGGTTATTACCACGAGTTGAAAAGGTACCATTACCTGCAACAGGCATTCTTTCAAGAAGCTGTTGTAGGTTGTCATAACCCATGTTTTCGATGTCTTCTTTATTAATAGATTGTACTGGAGACGGGCCTTCGATGTCCGAACGCTTGATACGAGAGCCTGTTACTTGAATACGTTCTACTTTTTCTGCAGTTTGCTGTGCAGCATAAGTCGTTGTGCTAAAACCTGCTGACAATGCGATAGTAGCACCGATGATTAAGCTTGGTGTAAATGCAATTGAGCGATACCAACCCATCATAGAAAATGTTTGCTCAGAGAGCGTTCTGCTGGATTTTATCAAGGCGCCATGATGATGTAATAGTGGTTTCTATTACGAAGAGTGGTAACGCAGAGAAAGTTCTGCAGATGCTCTCCCATAGGGCGAGTTTTAAAAGTGCTTAAACTGCGTTTTTTGAATTTTAAAGAGAGCCACTCTTAATTCATTCAAATGCCTTGCCTAAGTACTTTTAAATTCTCGCTGAGCGTCCATTTTCTATAAAGGGTTGGTATGTATCCTTAAGTCCTTGTTGATATGTTATAATTTACTTGTTTTACAAGTCTAATTATTAATACCATGTAACTTAAATGTTAGCAATTGGCCGCAAAGATGATTTTGTTATCTGCACTAATATGTACTGATTATTCTCAATAAAGGTAAACGATAGGATGCTCGCTATTTGGCGCTGTAACGTGATTTAGTTATTATTGATAAACAAAACGCCGAGCGACTTTAATTTGTAATAATTTGTGTTTTCCTAAAAATTTAACAAAAAAAAGCCTAACATGATGTTAGGCGTTTTTATTTAAACTTTATGTTTCATTAAGCGTTCTTTTTCACGGGACCAATCTTTATTTTTACCGTCTTCACGTTTGTCATGCATTTTCTTACCTTTCGCTAAATGGAATTCAAGCTTTACCCAGCATTTTTTCCAATACATAGCTGTGGCAATTAATGAATAACCATCACGCTCGGTTGCACCAACCAAACGGTCAAGTTCACGTCTGCTTAGTAATAATTTACGATAACGCAGCGGGTCGCAAATAACATGGGTTGATGCACTATTTAAAGGCTGGATTGTGCTGCCTAATAAAAACGCTTCACCGTTTTTAAGATGAATATAAGTTTCAGAGATATTTACTTTACCTGCTCGGATACTTTTTACTTCCCAGCCTTGGAGTTCAATACCTGCTTCAAACTTGTCGTGTAAAAAATACTCGTGTCGCGCTTTTTTATTTAGCGCGATGGTATTACTTGTCGATTTTGATGAATTTTTCTTAGCCATAGTGCCCTATAATATACGTTATACGAGATGTTTTACATCGATTTTTTTAAATTATACATGCAAAAGCGAAGGATTCATTTAAGCGCGATGAAAGTTTGGGGAAACGCACAAAGCTTGCTAAAATTCCTGCACACAGTTGGGAGTGAGTATGCCACAAATAGAAAAAAGTGCGCTGGTTATGTACAGCACTAAAGAGATGTTTGATCTAGTCAATGATGTAGAAGCTTATTCGCAGTTTTTACCTAATTGTTCAGACTCAAAAATTATTAAGCAGCATGATAATAACATGACCGCCAGTTTAGAAATATCTAAAGCCGGCATAAAAAAATGGTTTACCACTGAAAATACGCTAATTGATGAGCAAACGGTGATGCTTCGCTTAGTTGATGGGCCTTTTAAAACCTTACAAGGTCGTTGGCATTTTCAGCAATTAGATGCGCATGCGTGCAAAGTACATTTACAGCTAGACTTTGAATTTTCTAGTAAGTTAATAGAGCTTGCGTTTGGTAAAATTTTTAATGATGTGGCTAAAAATATGGTGAGTGCCTTTACTCAACGTGCAAAAGCGGTATATGGAGAGCGTGCATGATCAATATTGAAATTGTGTTTGCGTTGCCAACGAAAGCAACCACGTTAAATATAGAAGTATTCCAAGGTACCACCGCAGAGCAAGCAGTGATCCAATCAGGTATTATTAAGAAGTGCCCTGAGATTGATGCAACCGCTTTAACTTTAGGTGTATGGAACAGAACGGTAAAGCTTAATCATGAGCTTAAAGACGGCGATAGAGTTGAAATTTACCGCCCATTAATTGCCGACCCTAAAGATGCCCGCAGAAAGCGCGCCGAAAAAGCCAAAGAAGAGGGCCGCGCAAATAAAGTAACTGGTGGCCGACCGTTAGAACGCTAGATACAAAAAAGGTGAGCCATGCTCACCTTTTTAAATTAAACCCAAATGACTTATTGCTCTAAAGGGGTTGTAAAGTTTTCTGGTTGCTCATAGTCACCAGATACCGTTACCAACTTTTCATTTTCAAAGTTTAATACTAATGATTTATATTGTTCATTAGCGCGCCCTTTATTAAAGCTGTAAACGTAACGCCAAGTATTTTTATCGAAGGCGTCTTCGGCAATCGGTCTGCCTAGTACATAAATTACTTGCTCGCGAGTCATATTAACGCGAAGCTTATCAACGTCTGATTGTTCTAAAAAGTTACCTTGAGGGATGTTGATTCTGTACACCCAGCTAGAACAACCTGCGGCTGAACTAAGCGTTAAAGCGACAATAAGCCAAAGAGAAAAAGTTTTTAACGACTGCATTGTTAGTTGTGATCCTTATTTTTTATGATCTGCATGATACCGATTAGTCACTCAAGGTAAAACCCTTTTGAGTAATTGTTTTTGTTTAGCGCGTTAAGGCGAGGTTTTGACCATTAATAATCAAAAAAGTTTAAACGATGAGTTGTGCAATAATAAAAGTAAACCGGCTGTTTGGTCACTGTATATTGTGCAAACACGGTTTGGTCATTGGTATACCGGCATTACAGTTGATGTAGCGCGTCGTTTAGCAACGCACCAAGCGGGTAAAGGGGCAAAAAACCTCAAAGGGAAAGGACCGCTGGTGCTCATTCATCAGCAACAAGTTGGGACTAAAAGCGACGCAAGTAAATTAGAATATGCGATTAAAAAACTTCCACGGGCAAAAAAAGAGGCTTACGTTGCTGCTTTTAAGGGGGGACTGAATACCTCAGGGTTTGTCAAAAGCTGATTAATAAATGCCTCAATTAGCAATACCGCTTCTTGATAAAGAGTAGTGTTAATATTTTCGAGCGTATTTTTTGCTGTTTTGGTCGCAACAATATTTACGCCTTGCGCCTTAGAAAACAGCCCTGATGGATAAGTAAAAGGTTGTTCAATAACCGTTAGTTGATGCTCTTTAAAGCGTGCTTTTAAATATTCTCTGGTGAGTAAAGCCGAGTGACTATTCGTTTTTCTTCCTGCTAATTTAGAGCTGGTTAGCGTTGTTAAATCAGTGAATAACTGCGGCTCAATCGGCTTTGAGAGTCCACTCCAACTTATAAAAAATACAATGCAGGTTAAACTAAATAATTTAATAATGATTCGCCTTAACGATAAGTGATTTTAATGCGATGAGTTTATTATCATAGCGTTGTTTGTCATGTGTAAAGTCTGCTTTTTTTCTGGCTTTACGCAAATGAAATTCCGCCCTAGCTATATTATTTAACTCAAAGTAACTTCGCGCCAGTCCAAAGTGGCTTTCATGTAAGGTTGGTGACATGGCGGTTACCCTTTTTTTGAAAGCAATGAGGTTGCAAAACGGGCTTGTCGGCTATTGGGGTCAAAATCAATAATTAAACGCTTATTACGCTGATAAACAAGTGAGCTGTCTTTGAGTTTCGTTTTATTGTCTATGGCAAGGTTGATATGCCCAGTGAGTAAATTAAACCCCTGATTTAGTGACCAATACTCCGGAATGTGTACTTTTTGAAAGCGGGCCTTAAGGCCTAAATGTTCGGCCAAGCTATACGCTAAAATAGAGAGTGAAAGACAATTGGCATTTAAATTTTGATAGCTTTGTGACGCAGTTTGAGTGCTGGTAGATTGATAAGATAGTGAGTTATCACCTTTGTGAGTAAAAAACTAAGTACACTATAGGTAATTTCATCAACTGATTTACTCGATTGTACGTAAGCATTTAATTGCTGTTTGAGGCCGTCGTCGTGTTGAAATATTTGTTGCTCAGACTCTACAAGCTGCTGTTGTAATTGCATGGGAGGAGTAATAGTGGGGATTGGCACACTTATATTGGCGTTATCTGTGGTGCTACAAGCACAAAGAGCCATCAGGCACAATCAGTAAATAATGTTTACCTTGGAGAGCATTCATATACACCTCTGTACAAAAAACACTTAAGTATAGTGGTTATTTTGTACAGAGGTTATTTTTTAATGTAACACTCTATTTAACGTTGCTGATTAAACGTAGCAACGAGTGCATCAAGTGTTTGTGCGCTGGTGGCTAAATCACGAATTGCTTGCTCGGTATTGATTTGTTCACTCATTGATTTATCACTGATCTCACTTATTTGCTCAATACTACGACCCACATCATTCACAACGCTATTTTGCTGTTCTGTAGCGGTGGCAATTAGAGTTGCCATATCGTTAATTTCATTGGCTGTTTCAGTAATGTTATTAAGTAACTCAACCGAGTTTTGCATTGCGCTAACGCTTTGTTGGGCTTTATTTTTTGATTGGCTGATATCATTTACAACATCATCTGAAATTTGAGTGAGCTCTTCAATCATAGATTGAATTTCAGTGGTTGATTGCGACGTACGATTTGCAAGTGCTCTTACTTCATCAGCAACGACAGCAAAGCCTCGTCCATGTTCACCAGCTCGGGCAGACTCAATAGCTGCATTAAGTGCCAATAAGTTGGTTTGTTCAGATATACCTCTAATTGAATCCACAATACTAGCGATATCAATAGTCTTTTTAGAAAGTAAAGCAACTTGCTCGGTTATGCCGTCAATGTCGCTGGCAAGGGCTGAGATTGTCGTTTGGCTGTGTAACACTTGTTGATGGCTTTGCTTGGTGTTATCGCGGCTATCGTTGGTTAACTTAGCTGCATTGGCAGCACTTTGCGCTATTTCTTGCACTGTAGCGCCCATTTCATTAATGGCTGCTGCAACTGAAATAGTTTGCTCTTTTTGCTTATCAAGGGCTAAGGAGTTTTGCTTGGCTTGCGCAAATACATGATCTGAGCTGTGGCGAATTCCATGGCTTTCATTGGCTACTTGCACAATAGCGGTTTCTATTTTTTCAATAAATTGATTAAAGCCGGTGGTTAAATTATTTAGCTCAGGTTGGGGAGATGTTGGTAAGCGATAGGCTAAGTTTGCATCGCCACGCCCTAAACGCGAAAATAGCTCAGCCATTGTTGATAACGGTGAAGCTAAAGAGCGAGCTAATAAGTAACTGATCACGCTTGCGATTAGCGCAGTGATGATAGTGAAGGTGAATATTTGCCACTCTAGGATATTTACACTAGAAAACACTTCGCTTTTTGGGACTTGAGCTAATACAAATAAGTCAGTGTTTTTAATCGGTGTAGCTGCAATGAGTGTGGCTTGCCCGTTGATATTTACTTCCTCTAAAGCGAAGCCATTTTTATCAAGTAATTTGTTATGAATATTAGCGCTGTAAATACTATCTATATTCACCTTAGCGACTTTGTCTGCATCTTTATGTAACTGTATTAAGCCGTTTTTATCGGCAATAAACACAAACCCTGATTGCTCAATTTTAAATTGTTGTAGCAGCTTTTGCATATCTGTAATGCTTTTTGCTAAGCCTGCCAAGCCTAAACCATTAGGCTGTTGGTGGTTAACAAACATTTTTACATCGTTTTCAGACTCTTGATAAATACTAATTGAGTAAGGTTGCTTTGATTGAGTAAAAGCAAAAAACCAGCCATCTGCGGCATCATTTTTTAAAACACGTAAAAAGCCATCTTGGTTCCAATATTGTGCGGTGTTTTTATTCGCCCACGAAGCCGTGGCAAGATTGTATTGATCAACCAAGCGATTGAGCTCTTTAAGTAATAGCGTGTCGTTGTTGTTGCCAGTATTTGCCCAATTTAAAATATAGGTATTGGCCGAAAGTTGCTTTGCAGCCCCAAGAAGTTCATTGATCTCGCCACCAATGTGATTACTTATTGTTTGTAATTTACTTGGCAGTTCTGATTCGATCATGCGTTGCTCAATAATATTTTTTGAGTTATGCAAAGACGTCAAACCAATTAATACAGCAACACAAATAGCAATAATGCTTCCAAGCGCTGTTATTTTTTGAGTAATAGAGAGATTTTGTATCGTCATGATAATGCTTATATTTACAACTGAGGCAATGAGAGGAATTATTTTAGCACATTATTTATTTTCAGCTATTGATGATTAATTTGCACTTAAAAAAGCCCACAGCAAAATGCAAGTGGGCTTGGTTTCTAACAAGTGAGAGTTTTAGGACCCTTGGGTTAAACTATTTTTTTCATTGCAGACATGTAGCCGCGTAATTTTGCGCCTACTTTCTCAACAGGGTGCTCACGTAGAGCCGTATTTATTTGAATTAAAGTTTGGTTATCAACTTGATTACTTTGCTCATTTAAGCCATTACCAATAACATCAGTATCAATACCTTGCATAAATTCTTGTAGAAGCGGCAAACAGGCATGGTTATATAAATAGCAGCCGTACTCAGCGGTATCTGAAATAGTGCGGTTCATTTCAAATAACTTTTTGCGTGCAATAGTATTGGCTATCAGCGGCGTTTCATGCAGTGACTCATAATAGGCAGATTCTGCAATAATACCGGCCGCTGTCATGGTTTCAAATGCCAGTTCTACACCTGCTTTTACCATTGCCACCATTAAAATACCGTGGTCAAAAAATTCTTGCTCAGCAATTTCTACATCGCCTGCAGGGGTTTTTTCAAAATGAGTTTCTGCAGTTTCAGCACGCCATTTTAGTAAGTTAGCGTCATCATTTGCCCAGTCTTCCATCATTACACGTGAAAATGTGCCATCGATAATGTCATCTTGGTGTTTGTTATAAAGAGGGCGCATAATTACTTTAAGCTCTTCACTTAGCTCAAACGCTTTAATCTTTGCAGGGTTTGATAAGCGGTCAAGCATGTTTGTCACACCGCCATATTTAAGTGCTTCTGTGATCACTTCCCAGCCATATTGAATAAGTTTTGAGGCGTAACCGGCATCAATTCCTTTTTCAATCATTTTGTCAAAACATAAAATAGAGCCAGTTTGTAGCATGCCACATAAAATAGTTTGCTCGCCCATCAGATCAGATTTCACTTCAGCGATAAATGATGATTTAAGTACCCCCGCGCGATGACCACCTGTACCTACTGCATAGGCTTTTGCTTGTGCCAAGCCATGGCCCTGAGGATCATTCTCTGGGTGAACCGCAATTAATGTAGGTACGCCAAAGCCGCGTTTATACTCTTCACGTACTTCTGACCCCGGGCATTTTGGTGCAACCATAATAACGGTAATGTCTTCACGAACTTGCATGCCTTCTTCAACAATATTAAAGCCATGTGAATAGGCAAGGGTTGAGCCGTGTTTCATTAATGGCATGATGGCATTAACAACTGCAGTATGTTGTTTATCAGGTGTTAAGTTAAGTACTACATCGGCTGTTGGGATTAACTCTTCATATGTACCCACTTTAAAACCATTGTCAGATGCATTTAAGAATGACTGACGACGCTCAGCAATGGCTGAATCACGTAGTGTATAGGCTACATCTAAACCAGAATCACGTAAGTTTAAGCCTTGATTTAGGCCCTGTGCGCCACAGCCTACAATTACCAATTTTTTACCTTTAAGTGCAGCAACACCGTCGTTAAATTCGTCTGCGCCCATAAATTCACATTGTGCCAATTGCGCTAATTGTTCGCGTAAAGGTAAGCTATTAAAATAATTTGCCATGATAAGTTTCCTATTAATTCAGTTTGTTAGATGCATTGCTTTTGCTTTGCTTGGAATAACAATATGGAAAATCTTTTCTTGCGTAAAATGATATATTTGAATTAAAGTGTTTCATAATATGAAATACTGGTGTTGTTATGGATCATAAGCATTTAAATTACTTTTTGGCGTTGGCAAAAACGCTTCATTTCTCTCGTGCCAGTGAGTTATGCCACATAAGTGCGCCCACTTTAAGTCGTAATATTAAGCAGTTAGAAGATGAAGTAGGGGTGATGTTATTCCAGCGTGATAATCGCAGTGTAAAGCTTACCCGCGAAGGCGTTGCATTTAAGGAGTATGCCAGTGCTACGCTTAATAATTGGCAGCGCTTTAAGGCTAATTTAAACGAACCGCAACAACATATTTATGGCAATGTGAGCCTTTATTGCTCCGTTACTGCATCCTACAGTTTTTTGCATCATATTTTAGAGCAACTGAGAGCTCAGCATCAGCATATTGAAATTACCTTAAATACGGGCGATCCCGCCTTGGCTATTAACCGAGTGTTAGATGGACATGAATCTATGGCCATTGCAGCCAGACCCAGTAAATTACCTGCACAAATTGCATTTGTAGATATTGGCTACTCGCCATTGGTATTAATTGCACCCACTATTCAATGTCCGATCACAGAAAAATTAGCCACTAGTAGCGAAACTATTGATTGGTCTGAGCTTGAATTTATTGTTGCTGAACAAGGATTTTCAAGACAAAGGTTGGAGCAGTGGTGGCGAAAAAATAATGTGCAAGGAAAAATTTACGCGCAAGTGGCAGGGCATGAAGCTATGGTATCTATGGTGAGTTTAGGGTTAGGCGTGGCCATGATCCCAAAAATTGTACTCGATAATAGTCCGCTTAACGATAAGGTTCAGGTTTTAGAGTATAAAGGCGAGCCACCACAAGGGTTTAAAATTGGTTTGGCTGTATTACACAAAGAACTAAACGACCCTGCTATTAGTGCGCTTTGGAATATTGCACAAAATATGGGGGAAAACATAATATAGGCTTATTGGATGATAAAAAAATGTTAATATAAACCGTTGATATTTATGTGTTTATCAACATCTTTGTTGTGATGTCTAAGAGTTTTAATTATGGATAATACGGTTTCACTTGCTCATTCTGCCCAGTGTTAAAAAAAGCCATTCCGTTGATGGTTAAATACAAAATGCCTGTAATGCCAATAAATTATGCTGTTTGGTACTGTTATGTACAGGGCGACAACCCACAACTAAACACAGAGCTTGATAAAGTCATCTCTTTGCACAATACGTATTCAGCTCAAACCGCCCAAGAAATTTTTAATAAGCATATTAATGACGAAGAGCTTGCATTTTTTCAACAAATGTCTGAAAGGTTTCATGGCACCGTAGAGCAAATGCAGTTTGATCTTAGTGACTCCATTCAATATTCGAAAAGCTTTACTACCTCGTTAGTTGATTCACAAAATGAATTAAAAACGCTCTCTAGTATTAACTCATTTAATGAGATCCTTTCTTGCGTTGAGCGCCTAACTGACGAATCAATTGCGATGCAAGATTATGCCCGTGGATTCCAAACCTAATTAGCGCAAGCGTACAACGAAATTAAAGATTTAAAAGAAGTGCTTAGCGTGACCCAAGCAGCGGTTGATAAAGATTTCCTTAACCGAATTATTTAATCGCGGTAAGTTTGATACAGACATTGTTGAGTTTTGTTTGAACGCCTCTTCACAAAATGAACACGGTAAATTAGCGGTGTTGATTATGTTCGATATTGATCATTTTAAACGTTTTAATGACGATTTTGGCCATCAAAAAGGCGATGAGGTACTCAAGCTAGTCGCTCAAAAAGTGCAAAATAGTGTACAAGAGCAATACAGAGCTTATCGTTTTGGTGGTGAAGAATTTTGTATTACGGGTTACTTTGAAAGCATTAATGATGCGATGGCATTTTGTAATCAGCTTCGTTTGAGCATTGCCAAATTGACGATTCGTAAAAAAGAAGACAGTAATAAACGTAATATTTCAGCCAGTTTCGGCATTGCTTTAATGGAACCTTCTAGTAAGAGCTGTTTATTGGTTGAAAAGGCAGATAGAGCACTTTATTTAGCTAAAACCCATGGTCGTAATCGGGTCGAAATAGCGGCCGATATGTAAACGTGTTCTGTTTGTATCAAATTTGTTAATGATTGTAACCCTCTAGAGCTTGTGTTCATACTACTTGCTACTATAGGGTCAAAGCCACTTTATAAACTAGCGATTAACTTCATGCGGTTCCATCTGAGAATAAACATATGCCTGTTATTAGTGCTATTAAACACTAATGCGATTGCTCAGAAGCAGCAACATATATCCACTGATGAGCTTAATCTTAGTGTGAGTGTTGGTGCTGGGGTGATCACAAATCCTCTGTATGGTGCAGATAACATCCCCTTAGTTGTTATTCCGCAAGTGGCCTATTATGGTCAAAATTGGTTTTTTGATAATGGCCGTCTTGGTTATTCTTTTTTACAAAGCAAACAACATAACGTTAGTTTTGTGTCAGAAATTAACCCTGAGTCACGCTTTTTTATTGATTGGCATCCACAAAATATTTTCCCTTTTAAAACAACCGCTGAGAACGAGATATTAGAATCGCTACACACTGATTCACCGCGTCAAGTAAACATAAATAATATACAAAAAAGACGAGTCGCACTTGATGCCGGTATAAGCTATTTTTTTGTAAAGCAGCAGCAAGTATTTTCTGTGCAATTATTGCATGATGTAAACAGTGTTTATAATGGCTACAGAGGATCGTTGCAATGGCAATATCACCATGAGTTTAAGCAATTAACGTTAAAGTCGACGTTAGGCGTTAATTACAAATCAACCCAACTAAATAACTACTTTTATGGTTTAAATAGCGCTGAATCTATTCACGGTGAAATAGAAGTTGGTAGTAGTTGGCAACCTTATGCTAAAATCGACGCCCGTTGGCCTGTAGATGGAGTCAACGCGCTTCGTTTTCATTTAGCCTATTATGATTATTCAGCAATGGATAGCAGCCCGCTTTTTGAACATAACTATTCAATGACCGCCTTTATAGGATTCGAACATACATTTTAATATGAAGTGTTTTATGTTGGTTGTGCTTGCAGCTTCATTTTTTAGCAACGCTAGCGTTGCAAAAGCCTCTTCACTTAACGTATCACCCAAAGTCTGTGTGGTTTCCGAACAACAAGAATTTTGTGATCTTGAGTTAAAATTTAAGTGGCAACTGTCAGCCGCTAGCGATGTGTGTTTATACCAACAAAATACACAATTGCAATGCTGGCAAGGTGTCAAAAAAGGCCAACTTAGTTATAAAGCGCGTGTTCAGGTGGAGACCATATACTCCCTGATTAATCCCCATACAGGTGTATCGTTAGCGAGTGTGCAAATAGAAGTGCAAACCGCATACGCTAAGAAAAAACATCGGCTACGCTCACCTTGGAGCTTTTTTTAATTTAGGAGCAGTAAATGCCAAAGATATTACTTGTTGAAGATGATTTAGGGTTGCAACAATTAACCAAAGACTATCTTGAGCATAATGGCTTAGAAGTTGACGTTTTAGAACGCGGTGACGAAGTGTTCCCTTATCTTAGTGAAAACCACGTCGACTTGATCATTTTAGATGTAATGTTGCCAGGAAAAGATGGCTTTAGCGTATGTCGACAAGTACGCGATAAATACACTCTCCCTATTTTAATGCTAACAGCAAAGGGTGAAGACTTCGATCAAGTCATAGGCTTAGAACTCGGGGCTGACGACTACGTTATAAAACCGGCAGAGCCGCGTGTACTTCTTGCTCGAATTAGTGCATTGCTTCGCCGTGGACAGCCAAATGTTAAAGCGATTGAAGAACTTCAATTTGGTGATTTATCAATAGATAAAACCAGCCGCATTGTAAAGCTAAGCGGTGTTGAAATTGTCCTGACTTCTCATGAATTTGAATTGCTGTGGTTATTGGCTTCAAATGCTGGTGAAGTGCTCAGTCGAGAGCATGTCCATCAACATATGATAGGGCGTGAGTACGACGGGTTAGACCGCACGGTGGATGTTCGTGTATCACGTATTCGTAAAAAGCTCGGTGATAACAGTGATAAACCATACCGTATTAAAACGGTGTGGGGGCAAGGCTATTTATTTGTATCAGATGCGTGGGATATGTAATAAATGCAAGGTATTAGGCTAGGTTAATGGGAAAGCTATTTATAAGCCTTTACGTGTATATTATTGCCTCTTTGTTTATTGTTAGTGGTGTTATAGAGCAGTTTTGGCCCTATGATGAATCTCAGCAAAGTGTATTGTTAGATGACGAATTTGGGCAGTCTTTATGGCTGCTTTCGCAAACCCCAGATGGGTTTGAGCAGCTTAAACATAATTTTAATAGCCAAGTCATTGCCCAGCAAGATCTGGTGCTCCCACCAGAACAGCAAGCACAACTATTTCAAAACCATTACCTTTATTTATATGATAAACAGCAGCGTATCGTTTGGTATGTAACGCTAAATAATTCACAATTGCTACAAGTAGGCCCTGTAGGTGTTAAACACAGCAGCTCAGGGACTGTGTTACCGTATTTACTGGTGTTGTTTATTATAAGTTTACCAATAGGTTTGTGGAGCTTTTTGTTGTGGCGAGACTTTGCAAAGCTGAGTCATGCATGCGAGGCAGTGGGCGGCTCGCAAGATTTTCAATTAAGCGATGGCTCAAAGTCATTCTTCTTACCCATCACCGATACATTGCAAGTAATGCAGCAACGTATTGAGTTTTTACTGAGTGCTCAGCAAGAGCTCACCTCTTCTGTATCTCATGAATTTAGAACGCCATTAGCGCGGTTGAAGTTTGCTATTGCAATACTCGAGGATAAAACCCATGATACCAAAGCACAGCACTATTTATCTGACATGCAAATGGATATTCATGAACTTGAGTCCTTGGTATCTGAAATGTTGGAATACGCCCGTTTAGACACACAGCAACCTAGTTTACAATTAGCGCCTTGTGATATCGTTGCATTAATTAAAACTAATATTGAAAAAGTAAACTTTGATACCCGTATTAAACTAACAACAACGCTCCCCACTCAATTTATTTACTCATGCGATAGTCATTTTATGTCGCGGGTGCTGCAAAACTTAATCAGTAATGCACTTAAACATGCCTCGAAAAGTGTACATATTAGTTTAAGTACTGCCGATGAAAAGTTACTGTTAGTGGTTGAAGATGATGGCCCTGGTATTGTCTTCTCTGAGCGCGAAAAAGTATTTAAGCCGTTTACGCGCTTAGATAAAAGTCGTGATAAAAAAACCGGAGGGTTTGGGCTAGGGCTGGCGATAGTAAGTAAAATTGTGTCATGGCATAAAGGGCAGTGCGCAATTGTAGACTCAACACATGGTGGGGCTAAGTTTATTATTACGCTCGACAACTAAATTCCACACAATAAAAAAGCGCCTTAAGGGCGCTTTTTTGCGGTTTAAAACCAAAAAATCAACAAGTAGCAAATAGATAGACAGGCCACTTATAGAAAAGTTCTATTTTATTTACTATTTTTTTCTAGTAATGGCATCAACATTTGCTCTAAACCATTAAGCTTCACTTCGTACATCATTGCAAGTTGAGAGCCGAGCTTGCTATCAGGAAAGCCTTGCTGTTTAAACCACACTAAATAATGCTCAGGCAGCAAAAGTAAGGGACGTCCCGCATATTTACCAAACGGCATAATGGTATTAATAGCGACTTTAAGTTGTTGAGGATCTATTATTGACATCTTTTATGAATTGAGGTGCTAAGTGTAAGGGATAATAAAGAATTAAAATAGGCTGTAACGGGCAAGTAACAGCCTATTGATAGAGGGAGTAGGCCCTCTAATTTGAGAATCTTATTGGTTAATTAAAAGCAAGGGGTCCAGTTGTGTATATTTTATTTAAATACACACTTAGGTATTAGCTTTACTAAACCAACACTGACATTTTACCTTATATTTAAACCAATAAAATACGCAGATGTAAAGGAATGTAAATGCAATCTATTTGCATCTAAACCCTATTAAGGAAACAGGGTTTGCTTTACATGCTCTGCAAAACCGCTACCTGCTTCTAAGTAAAAGTTGTAAGTAGAGTCTATTCCCATTTCTTCTAATTCTTTTTGCTGATCGGGGTAGTTGGCAATCGCCGTTACTTGTCCTTTATAACCCGATGCTTGTAATTGCTCTAAGGCAAAAATATTTTGCATGTGCTTAGGCATAGTTAGCATTACCATTTCAACGTGGGAGTGGTTAACACGTTGCCAAAAATCAGGATCGGTGGCATCGGCAATTAATACTCGGCGACCTCGCTTTACATGCTTATCAACTACCTCAGGCCTAATATCAATACCTGCAACAACATCCGGATGAGTTGCGTTTATTGTTTCATAGGCACCTGTGCCAATTCTACCCATACCAAAAATAACAATTTTTGTGTCATTTAAGTTTACTGGGAGCTCTTCAGCTAAGCGGGTTTTGCTTTCAAACTTTAATAAAAAGCGTTCAATTTTAACGTATAGCTCGTTAGAGCGTTTATTTAAAGGAGAAGCAATTACAAAGGTGATCGACACCGCAATCGCAATAACAGCAAGCCACTCAGAGGTAACCATGCCGGTAGATGCGGCAACTGCACACACAATCAAACCAAATTCGCTAAAGTTAGCTAGGCTAAATGCTGTTAACAAAGAGGTACGCGCACGAAGTTTAAATAGGTTGGTTAGTATGTAATAAAGCAGGGTTTTAATTGGAATAATTAATACCAGCACTAAAGCGACGACTAAGGAGTGGGCAGTAAGCTCTGCACTTAAACCAATGCTTAGGAAAAAGCCAACTAGCAATATATCTTTTAGGCTAAGCAATGACTTAGACAATTCACCGGCTTTTTTGTGTGGTGCGAACATCATACCTACAATCAAAGCACCTAAATCACCTTTGAGACCTGCAAATTCAAAGGCGTTATAACCTGCTACTAAGGCAAAGAAAAACCCAAATAGCGGCAGTAATTCACCATGTTTAGAGCGGTTTAAAACCCAGTACATAACAGGGCGAAATAAAGGTAAGGCAATAATTAACCCTAAGGCCCAAATATTCGGCAACTTACCGGTACTGACCGCTAAAAATATAACCGCAAATATATCCTGCATAACTAAAATACCAATGGCTATTTTACCGTGCAGGCTTGCCATTTCACCGCGCTCTTCAAGAACTTTTACCGCAAATACGGTGCTTGAAAAGCTCAGAGCAAAACCAACTAACAGCGCACTTTGCCAACTTAAATCGACGAATAATGGCAGTGCAAAAACACCCAGTAGTAGCATAAAGCCACTAAATAAAGCGCTGCTTAGAATAATATGTAAGGTGGCCGGAGCCCAGACTTGAGGTTTTATTAAATTTGAAATTTTAAGCTTGAGGCCAATACTAAAAAGTAGCAGTGTAACCCCTAAAGATGCAATTGTTTCCAGCAGTTCCGTGCTTTTATAACCCGCTAAATTAAGAATAAATCCAGCCATAAGAAAGCCGATAAGTGGCGGCAATTTTAGCTGGTATATACCAAAACCGCAGACGAAGGCGGTAGCAAAATAAATTAGTTCCATAGTTATTAATACCACTTTTTTAGGCACTGTAGTGTAGCGAAAAACAATGCTTATTGACAATTAATCTATTTATTTAACGCAGTTAGTTACGTGATAGAGAGTATTTATCAAATGATTGCTACTGTCAGTTTATGCAGAGGTAAAGTAGCTTCAAAGTATAAAAAATGCACATATATGGCTAGTTTTATCGTAAACAGCATGTAAATAGCAGTTTTTCGCTGACAAGAGCTTTTAAATGTGGTTAAGATGCCATAACGAAGGAGTTTAAGCGTAAGCAAACATTAGAGTTGCTTAGCTTAAGGAGAAAATATGTTTAAAAAGATTTTAGCATCGGTAGGCATTGGTGCCGCCAAAGTAGATACTATTTTAGAGACCGAGCATCTTCAGCCAGGGCAATTATTTAACGCGCAAATTGTAATTACTGCAGGTGATGTGAGCCAAGAAATTACCGGTTTAGACTTAATGTTAGTTACCCGTGTAAAAGTGGCGAGTGAAGACGGTGATTATTTCACTAATCATGTGATTGACCAGTGGCGCATTACCGATATTGGTATTATTGAGCCCGGTGAAGTAAGAACTATTCCGTTTGAAGCCCGTTTACACTCAGAAACGCCTATAACTGAAATTAATGCAGGTTATAATCAATCTTATGTATGGTTAGAAACAGGCCTTGATATTGACCTTGCGCTTGATCCAACAGATAAAGACCATTTACACATTTATCCTAATGAAGCGGTTAAAACATGCATGCAAGCGATGGAAAAGCTTGGTTTTAGCTTAGTTAAAGCCGATGTAGAGCAAGGCCATTTACGTGCCCCTACTTTTCAATCTGTGTCGGGGTGTTATCAAGAGCTTGAGTATCAGCCTAATAGCCGCAGTTTGTTTGGCATAAAAGAAATAGAGTTGTCGTTTATTCCTGAAGCACATAAAACCCATGTATTAATTGAATTAGACAGAGCGTTTAGAAGTGATGGCTATGTTGATTTAACCATAGAGCATGATCATGTTAATTTATCGCAGTTATGTGATCAGTTAGAACGATTATTTGCTTAATCGCTTTAGGGGTTTACTTTAAGTAAGCCCCTGCAATAAAAAAGGTGTTTAAATGGCGTTTAAATGTGAGCCATTCTCTGCGCTCGATTCCCAAACCCTATTTTCAATCATGCGTGAACGTGTCGACGTATTCGTTGTAGAACAAGCATGTCCTTACCCCGAACTTGATGATCACGATATCGCAGACACTACACGCCATGTCTATTTACTTGATGGGCAAACAGTATATGCCTATGCCCGTTGTTATGAAAAAGATGCTCAGTACAGTGCGATAGGGCGTGTATTGGTTGCTCAATCACAGCGAAGTTCTGGATTAGGCAAACAGTTAGTCAATGAAGCAATAGCATGCTGTAAGGCGCAATGGCCGACTCGCGATATTTATATTGGCGCACAAACCTATCTACTGAATTTTTATCGTTCATTCGGTTTTGAATGTGTTGGTGATGAATATTTAGAAGATGGTATACCCCATCAAGATATGATTTTAAAGCAGTAGTATTGCTCCACTAAAAAGGCCCACTGATGTGGGCTTTATGCATCTTATAACTAGCTTAGTAGGGAGTGCAAAAACACTAAACTAATCGCAACAGGGCATACAAACTTGGTATACCAAGGCCATATTTTCCAAAATAAGGTATTATGCACCTCAGGGTTACCTTGCTGAATCGCTTTAAGTAGTGACGACCTGTACCAGATCCAACCTACAAATATACAGCACATAAGCCCTAATAAAGGTTGTGCAATTTTGGTTGTTAGGGTGATCACTAAGCCAAATAAAGTGCCTAGGTTACACACTATAATAATGCTCACTATGGCAATTAAAGCGCCTATTAACCACGTTGCTTGAACACGTTTCATCGCAAAGCGCTCTACCGTGTACGACACTGGCGCTTCTAGCATGGAAATAGATGAAGTTAGTGCGGCAATACTCATCAATGCAAAAAAAGCAAAACCAACAAATAAACCTACACCACCCATGCCATCAAATAAGGCAGGCAATACCTGAAATACGAGAGTATCTTCAGAGAGAAGTTTACCTGTAGTTGAAGAGAATATTTCAACACCTTGCGCTTGTGCCACGTACATAGCAGGGATGATCAATAAACCCGCTACAAACGCTATAAACACATCAATTAAGGTTACATACGCGCCAAGGGACACAAGGTTTTCTTTTTTACTGATATAGGAGCCATATATAATCATCACACTGGTGCCCAGTGACAATGAAAAGAAAGCTTGGCCTAAGGCACTCACTAACAATGTAGGGTCAAAAATAGAAGAAAAGTCAGGGACTAAGTAAGCTTTTAACCCCTCAACTGCGCCTTCTTGAGTCATCACGTAGGCAATTAGGGCAAACAAAATACCGAGCAGAGCGGGCATTAAGCGTTTAGACCATTTTTCGATGCCGTTTTCTACACCGCGGCTGATAATAGCAACAGTTAAAATAATAAATAAAACAGTGAAAAGAATATTACGAGTAAGCGACTGCTCACTTAACCATAAAGAGGCGGCATCAGCCCCGACCAATGTGGTTACCGGTTCTAAAGTGGCACTTAACATCCAACCGGCAACAATGGCATAAAAACTTAAAATAAATCCAGCACATAAAATACCACCAAAACCGACAGCAAAGGCAAATTGCTTTTGCCATGGTCGCGTGGTTAATTTAGTTAATGAAGAGACTGCATTAGCTTGCCCATGGCGACCTATCATCAGCTCTGCCATTAAAGCCGGATAGGCTAAAAAGAAAGCCAGTACTAAATACGCGACTAAAAATGCAGCGCCCCCATTACTTGCTGTTTGGGTCGGAAAACCCCAAATATTACCCAAGCCAACAGCTGATCCTGCCGCAGCCATTATAAAACCAAAGCGGGAGCTAAACTCACCTCTTACTGCACTCATATTATTCTGCTTCTCTATTTTTTCGACGCCGTGACAATCTACTGGAATTGTAATTAAATAAAAAGTGCTTATTTGTCTGTGTTGCACAATTATTGCGTTTTATTTAGCTGTATAAATAACACGTGCGTATTTTGATTATAAATAGCACAATTTTTTAATTATATTTCGTTTATCAGCTGTATTGAGCATCTTTGCATTGTTGATTAATGTTCAAACTGAGCGATGGTTAATGTGAAGCAGGCGCCTGAGAGTCGTTCACTTTTACTCACTTTTACAGTGCCATGATGCCAATCGGCAACTTTGGCGACGATTGCTAATCCCAAGCCATAACTATTATCACTGCGATTACGGTGGCTGCGTTCTCGAAAAAATGGGCTAAATACTTTATGATTATTTTCTTGAGCAATGCCTGGTCCGTCGTCGGCGATGTTCACTACCAGAGAACGTTCTTGTACTGAAGCGGTTACTTGAATGCTGTGATTTGCAAAGTCGCAGGCATTATTAATTAAGTTGGTGATTGCTCTTGCCAGCCAATGTAAGTCAGCATAAACGGTATGATCATCACATTCTAAAGAAATATTAAGCGAGCGAGAGGTTATTCTAGGCTCAAGTTGCAATACAATATCACTTAGGTATTGTTTAAGGTTTGCTGATGAGTAAGTAAGCTTATTCGCATTTTGCTCTAAAGTAGCAAACGTTAAATAGCTTTTTAGCATTGACTCCATGTGATCCAAGTCGGTTTCCATGCGAGTTAAATAATGCTTTATTTTACTCTCGTCATGACTATCAAGAGCGGCGTCGACACCAAAGCGTAAGCAAGCAATTGGAGTTCTAATATCATGCGATAAGCTGGAGGCCATTAGCTTGTTTTCAGCAACTAGCTTTTCAATTTGACTCGCCATACGGTTAAAGGTCAGTTCCACATCTTTTATATAGGTAAATCGAGAGGGGGTAATACGCGCTTTAACATTACCAGATGCAAATTGCTTTGCTGCTTCGTTTAACACCGTAAGGCGCTTTGCTAAAGGGGTAATAATAAAACCCATAAAAACACATAAGCCAGTGTAAAATAATAGCGTTAAAATAATATCGTTTCGTTGTGTGGCCTCATAAGGTTTATCTAAACGCATGGTTAAATGATAAGGACTTAACTCA
The DNA here is from genome assembly GCF_023161865.1 of Pseudoalteromonas sp. 2CM36K. Classification (NCBI taxonomy): domain Bacteria; kingdom Pseudomonadati; phylum Pseudomonadota; class Gammaproteobacteria; order Alteromonadales; family Pseudoalteromonadaceae; genus Pseudoalteromonas; species Pseudoalteromonas sp. 2CM36K. The sequence goes on along the minus strand of NZ_JALNTK010000003.1, from coordinate 155,944 downwards.
TCATTTGTGTAGAGCATATAAAAGCCTTGCTCATCTTCGAGTATTAATCCGCCTTGGGTTTGCATTTTATCTAATAGCGCTAAGGGCAGTGCCAGCGACTGATTTAATTTGTAGTTAAGTATAAGGTCAAAGTCAGCGGCTAGTTTTGTTACTTGTTGTGGGCGAGCATCGGGTTTAAGCGCCGTGAGCTGTTTACTTAACCCGACAATAATCTGGCTTTGAACGCTAAACTCATCCAAAGGCGCATGCGCTTGTTGGCTAAATGCATCAATAAGCCAACCTAAAACAATAATTGAAAGCAGCGCACTGCCAAGTAGTGAAATATAAAACTTTTTCATTGATGCTATTCCATAATAGGCAGGGTGTATTGAAGTGACTTTTATTACTATCGCGCTAATTATTTTAAGCACTCAGGCATTAAAACTTACCACGCTGTAGTCACAAACAAATAACCACGTCCCCAAATGGTTTTAATTTTTTCTGGTTTTTGTGGGTCATCATGAAACTTTTTACGCAAGGCAGAAATAAGCACATCAACGCTTCTATCTAGGCCATCATATTCCCTGCCTTTGGTTGCTTTAAACACCGCATCGCGTGATACAACTTGTCCTGCATTACTGGCTAAATAATGCAGTAATAAATACTCTGCGCTTGAAATGTTCACATCCTGTTGGTTAAGGGAAACGTTGCGTGACTCGGTATTAATACTTAATTGACCGATATTGATCATATTTGCTTGATCATCGGTTTTAGGCGTGTCGCTACTGTAGCGCAAGGCCGATTTAATGCGTGCAAGCAATGCGCGAGGGCGCACCGGTTTTATTATGTAATCGGTAGCACCGACTTCCAGCCCAATGACTTCATCCATTTCTTCATCGCGGGCAGTAAGCATTATAATTGGGGCATGATAAAAGCTACGTAGCTCACGACATACACTAATACCATCAAGCCCTGGCAGCATAATGTCGAGTAAAATAAGTTGTGGGTTTAAACGTTTTACTTGGCTTATAACCTCATCACCTCGATGACATACATGTACAACATAGCTTTGCTCTGTTAAATACTCAGTGACCCACTGTGCAAGAGAAATATCATCTTCAACCAGTAAAATAGTACCGTAATTATCCATAAGCTTTCTTCGCATACCTAAATGATGTTTAGCTATCATAATGTTTATAGTGTGTGACTAAAATAACCGCCAACGCCGCTTTTTTTGCCTATTTTGATACACCCATTGTAATTTTACTTCTGTGACGGCAATGACTTGTGATGTATTACTGTCAAATAGTTCAAACGAAATACTTTGCGTTGAGTCAAAGGCATAATTAAACGAACCTTGTCGCTGTTTAAGCCAGCACTGCATAATGTACTTTGAGGTGGCATCGCGTAGACAATAATTTCCCACTTCTACTTGCTGCCATGACAAAACAACATCGGCGTAACAGTGACGTCCTTCACGTAAGGCCACACAGGTATCAGGTACTGCACTCAATTGAGCGGGTATTTGCACTGGGGCTGCCAGCAAAGAGCCTGAATAACTAAACAATAAACAGTAAAAAAATCTAAAGTACATAACGCACGCCTACCTTGGCTTTGTGTTGATATCCTTGGGAAATAATTGGGCTGTCATCAATTTCTTTTGAAAACCACGTCGTTAACCAGCCTGCTAAAAAGACCCAATCTTGATTAATGGGGTATTCAGCATGAAATTCAAACATAATACTAGTACTGGCATTGGTTTGATAAATAGGGCGAGTTGCGTTTGCTTCATCGCTATCAATACCAAAATAATAGTTTGTAAAATCTGCAGAGTAGGCACTTAGGCCAATACCAGAGCGAAACTCCCAATTACGCCAAGGCTGAATATGACTAAAAAATACGTTTGCCACCCAGCCATTATGAGCACCAGATATATCATGTAAGTATTCAAGGGAAATTTGTGAGTTTTCAAATCGACGTGTTAATCGAAGGCCGGTATCAAAATCATAGTTACGTTTTTTAATACCGCGTAGTGGCTCAATAATGCCATCGTTATAAATACCTAAGCCTTGTTCGTCAAACCCGGCTTGCGAATTAGTGCCTAATAAATCAAGGCCCCAATCGTATTTGTTAATTAAGCTATAGCCTAAAACAAGTCCACCGCTGAGTTGATTATGATCAAAATCAAGGTAAAAATTATCGTAAGAAACTGCAAGGCTTAAATCTAACTCGGCGCCAACATCATAAGAATTCATGCCCACCAAATAAGAATCTTCTATGTAATAACCTGCTCCCGCACTCCAGTCCCAGGCAAACCCTGTAGTGGGTTCCAATGTGTTATCGGCATAGTAACGATTGCTTGCTGTGCTCTGGCCACTAAAAATGAGCGCAAACAATAAGGCTGCACAACGAAAAAAATGTCTTTGTGGGAAATGCTTCATCCTTGGAACCTAAATTAGAGTTTGCTTAAAAGGGTAGTATATTGTCAAACTCTAGGCTAAATCTGTAAAAAAATGTAGCAGTCGTCCTGAATTTACTGAACCTTAATTTTATCGATAAGTATGCTGCTCAAGTAAAATTGCATCATGGGAGTTAACGCGCTGATCTCAGTACGTGTGCATGGCCCATTTAATTTAGTTAAACGACTCAATTTAGTGATGGTTTTATAAGCAGGGGCCGTTACTTCATTTTCAAGTTCAGCACGCTTAAGCCGAGCCTGTTCGGTGTTATGTTTATGAATAAACGCAACAACTTCTAACTCGTTAGTGATCTTCTTTTCTTCAGTAAAGCTATAGATTAGGGGCTCACGGTGAAAGCTTGCACTATCTATTGATGATTTGGCAAACCACACTACATCTCCCGATGCTTTGTGTGTAAGGCGCATACTAACTTGTGCCAGTATATTTGCGCATTGTTGAGAAGGGAATTGTTGTGCTACTTTTGAAAACAATGAATAAGGTTTTTCTGGCTGCGCTAGGATGTACTTTGCATCATCTATAAACTCAAGGTCAACTTGATGAATAGCTAACGTGTAATCACTGTTATCGGTTGTGGTAACTTTTAGTTGTTTATCGTTAAGTGCTTGGCTAATTTGAGATACTAATGTGTCGGTGACACTTGCACGGTCTACGATCACTCTGACAGTCTGATTTTTTTTGATGTTATGTGCAGGTAATTGCACCGATTTTACTTTCGGTGAAGCATGCTCGGTTTCATATTTAAGTTGGTAAGTTTGACTCTTAAGCAAAGGTTTTGCAGGCATTGCTAAAGGTTCTGCAGGCTGCTTAACTACGGCACAACCTGAAGCTAATACAATAAAAAGTGATACAACTAAAAAACGCATAAATATTTTACATCCACTCAAAAGCCATTAATCGAACATATTGTACGTTAGTCCGAGCAAAAGTTCATGATATTATAGAGGCTGATTATGACTAAAAAAGAAAAATTAGCTAAGAATGAAGTATCTTAACTCCTTACCCTTTTATTTTTTTGCTTTATGTATTTTAGGGACGCATTTACAGGCAAGCGCAAGCACAGATCCTGACTGGGAAGCTTTTGTTAAAAATTATGGACGCTACGTAGAAAAAAAACTAAAAGTAAAAAAGATTCCGGGCGGAGCGCTTTCCATCGTCAACGCACAAGCGCGTGACTATATACATACTATGGGGCATACCAAAGTGCGCAGTGGGCAAAAAATTAATCCACACACTCGGTTTCGTTTGGCCTCAGTATCTAAAACGTTTGCAGGGTCGTTAGCGGCAAAACTTGCAAATGAAGAACAACTTAATTTGTATTTTCCTGTTAGTCATTACATTCCTGAATTTAAACAAACCGACTACAAAGATGATTTAAAGGTTTTTCATATTTTAAGCCATTCTAGTGGGCTAGTACCGAATGCATACGATAATTTAATCGAATCGCGAATGGGGTATAGCGATATTGTAGAAAAGCTATTAAGTGTAAAACCTATATGCGAACCCGGTGACTGTTATGGCTATCAAAATGTCATGTTTAGTTTAATTGATGACGTGATTTTAAAAAGCACCAACAAAACTTATACTCAGTGGCTCAATGACGCATTTTTTATCCCTCTAAAAATGAACGATGCAAGCTTAGGCTACGATGCCATGGTGCAAGATAGTAACTACGCACACCCTCATGTGCGTGGAAAAAAGCGTTGGTACAGTGCCCGTTTAAAAAAGAATTATTATAAAGTCGCTCCGGCAGCTGGAGTAAACGCCAGTGCGTCAGATATGGCTATTTGGTTAAATGCGCAATTAGGGCAATATCCATCGGTATTATCCTTAGATGCATTGATCACGCAAACGCGTCCTTATACACATACTAAAAAAGAACGCTACAGACGAGTATGGCGAGAGCACATGAACGAAGCCTACTATGGGCTAGGCTGGCGTGTGTATGATTATGATGATGAAACGCTTTATTACCACAGTGGTTGGGTGCAAGGTTATCGCAGTGATTTGGTTGTGTTTCCACACTTAAATGTTGGCTTTAGCTTAATTTTAAATGCAGAAACTGGACTCATAAATGAGCTTACAACTGAGTTTATAAATCGCCTATTAGTATATAAACGAGAGAAGCAATAATGAACGCCCACATAAAAACATTGTTGATAGCATTATTATTTATTTGCCAACCCGCCTTTTCTGCCCCTGAACAGGTTTACTTGTTTCGACATAGCGAAAAACAAACAGGGGAAAATCCATTTCTAACTGCCCAAGGCCAAGCGCGTGCTAAGCACTTGGTTTCGTTAGTTAACACTTACCCAAACATAACGTTATTCAGCAGTAACTATAACCGCACCCTAAGCACGGCAGCGCCATTAGCCGCGTATTATAATATTAAAGTTATTACCTATGATGCTGCTGATCTAATGACATTGAAAAAACAATTATTAGCACAAAATGGCGTTGTGGTAGTAATAGGGCATAGTAATACCACACCGCAGTTGGCTTCATTATTGAGTAACCAAGCTATTGAAAGTATGGATGAGAGTCAGTACGGGCATTATTATTTAGTGAGTAAACTAGAAAATAATAGTTATGAAGTTAAAACGCTGACAATGGGTTTTTAAGCAGGCATAAAAAAACCAGCAATGGCTGGTTTTTTTGTTTTACCTTTAAATGACCTTATTAGCCACGAGGTAATTGAATTTTTTTCTCAGGGCTTTGACGATAAAGCACAATCGTATGACCGATAGTCTGTAATTTAGTAGCCCCTGTTTCGCGAACAATGGCATCAAAAATAAGCTTTTTGGTTTCACGATCGTCTGTTGGCACCTTCACTTTAATTAATTCGTGAATTTCTAGTGCGCTTTGGATTTCAACTACTACGCCTTCGGTTAAACCGTTAGAACCTAGTAAAACTACGGGCTTAAGGCTATGCGCCTGACCTTTTAAAAACTGCTTTTGTTTGTTTGATAATGTCATGATATTACAAATTTTGCTGAATATGGCTTGAATTAAGGGTATTCTAACGCCATCTAGAGAATATTACTAATTAGTTGCGTGTTAATTTATGACAAATAAAAAACAGTCAGCCAGTTCACAACGTTGGCTTAAAGAACATTTTGATGATAAATATGTTCAAGAAGCGCAAAAAAAAGGCTGGCGCTCTCGAGCTGTTTTCAAATTAGACGAAATCCAAAACAAAGATAAGTTATTGCGCCCAGCGATGACCGTTGTTGATTTAGGCGCAGCCCCAGGGAGTTGGTCACAATACTTAGCTGAAAAAGTGGGTGACAAAGGCCAAGTGGTTGCGTGTGATATTTTACCTATGGACTCTTTAGCGGGTGTTGACTTTTTACAAGGCGATTTTCGTGAAGAAGCGGTACTTGATGCATTGTTAAAACGTATTGATGGTAAAAATGTAGATGTGGTATTGTCTGATATGGCACCTAACATGAGTGGCAATAACTCGGTTGATCAGGCAGGTAGCATGTACTTGGTTGAGCTTGCACTTGATATGTGCAACCAAGTTTTAAAGAAAAATGGCGCGTTTATTGTTAAAGTATTCCAAGGTGAAGGCTTTGATCAATATTTGCAAGATGTACGTAATAGTTTTAAAGCAGTGAAGATACGTAAACCGGATGCCTCGCGTCCCCGTTCTCGGGAAGTATATATAGTAGCGACTGGATACAAACTGTAGTACAGTTGCTTGGCGTTTAGTTGAATTTAAATTAATTGGATACAAGAGGTTAACCCCTTGAGCGATATGGCGAAAAATCTAATACTCTGGCTGGTTATTGCAGTAGTGCTTATGTCAGTATTTCAGAGCTTTAATGGCGGCGATCAAGTTGATCGTCAAACAAGTTACAGTCAATTTGTAAAAGACGCCCGTAGCGGCTCTATACAAGAAGTGTCTATCGAAAGTACTAGTGGCACAATTACTGGCATAAAAAATAGTGGCGAGCGTTTTCAAACCATTATGCCTATTTATGACAAAGACATTTTGAATGATTTGTTAAAAAGCGATGTGAACGTTAAAGGTGTTAAACCTGAAGAACAATCGTTTTTAGCAAGCATTTTTATTTCTTGGTTCCCTATGATCCTGCTTATTGGTGTGTGGATTTTCTTCATGCGTCAAATGCAAGGTGGCGGTGGCAAAGGCGCCATGTCATTTGGTAAAAGTAAAGCCCGCTTAATGAGTGAAGATCAAGTCAAAACGACCTTTGCTGATGTAGCTGGCTGTGATGAAGCCAAAGACGATGTAACCGAGCTGGTGGACTTTTTACGTGACCCTTCTAAGTTTCAGAAATTAGGCGGTAGTATTCCTAAAGGCGTACTTATGGTCGGTCCTCCAGGTACAGGTAAAACATTACTTGCTAAGGCTGTTGCTGGTGAAGCAAAAGTACCGTTCTTTACTATTTCGGGTTCTGACTTTGTTGAAATGTTTGTAGGTGTAGGTGCATCACGTGTACGTGACATGTTCGAACAAGCTAAAAAAGCAGCTCCTTGTATAATTTTTATCGATGAAATTGATGCGGTAGGGCGTAAACGTGGCGCTGGCATGGGCGGTGGACACGACGAACGTGAACAAACACTAAACCAAATGCTTGTCGAAATGGATGGTTTTGAAGGTAACGAAGGTATTATCGTGATAGCGGCAACTAACCGCCCTGACGTACTAGACCCTGCATTACTTCGTCCTGGTCGTTTTGACCGTCAAGTAGTGGTTGGCTTGCCTGATATTCGTGGACGTGAGCAAATCCTTAAAGTACATATGCGTAAAGTGCCATTAGGCGATAACGTAGAAGCGGCAGTAATTGCGCGTGGTACGCCTGGTTTCTCTGGTGCTGATTTAGCAAACCTTGTAAACGAAGCTGCACTTTATGCCGCACGTGGTAATAAACGTGTTGTAAGTATGGCTGAATTTGATGCTGCTAAAGATAAAATCATGATGGGTGCTGAGCGCAAGACCATGGTAATGAGTGAGCAAGAGAAAGAAATGACGGCGTATCATGAAGCGGGCCATGCTATTGTTGGCCGTATGGTGCCAGAGCACGACCCAGTTTATAAAGTATCTATTATCCCACGTGGCCGAGCGCTAGGTGTGACTATGTATTTACCAGAACAAGATCGTGTTAGTCACTCTAAAGAGCTTTTAGAATCAATGATTTCAAGTCTTTACGGTGGCCGAATTGCTGAAGCACTTATTTATGGTGAAGACAAAGTAACAACGGGTGCGAGTAACGACATCGAACGTGCTACAGATATTGCACGTAAAATGGTAACGCAGTGGGGCTTGAGTGAAAAACTAGGTCCGTTACTTTACGCTGAAGATCAAAACGAGATGTACATGGGTGGCGGCGGTGGTCGCTCTATGAGCATGTCTGATGAGACGGCGAAAGTAATCGATTCAGAAGTGCGTTTATTCTCAGACCGCAACTATCAACGTGCAGAATCAATATTGAAAGAAAACATTGATATTCTGCATGCAATGAAAGATGCACTAATGAAGTATGAAACCATTGATGCGAAGCAAATTGATGATTTAATGGCTCGTCAGCCTGTACGTGAACCACGTGATGCGCATGATCGTCATGAAGCTAAACCAGAAAAAGAAGGTGTTTCTAAAGACAAATCAGTTGATGAAGTACAAAAACCAGCTGATGAATCTAAAAAAGATGAAACAAACCTTGATGATAAAGCTGAATAATCGTTAAAATAACGTATCCAAAAGCCCCGAAGTTCGGGGCTTTTTTGTATCAGTTTGATGTTAATAACCAAAATTATCACATATTAAGGTTAGCGATGAATAATAAAATTAACCTTGCGCGCGGCCGAACGCTTGATTTTGCAGAGCCTGTGATTATGGGGATCGTGAATGTTACCCCTGATTCATTTTCTGATGGCGGTCAGTTCTTAAATACAACTGCCGCGCTGAGTCATGCGATGCAACTACTTGATGATGGTGCGACCATTTTAGATATCGGTGGCGAGTCAACACGCCCAGGCGCACCTGATGTTAGCCTTGAAGATGAGTTAAAGCGTGTTATTCCTATTATTAAAGCTATTCGTGAGCAAAGTGACTGCGTTATTTCAATCGATACCAGTAAAGCCGAGGTGATGCGCCAAGCGATTGAAGCCGGTGCTGATATTGTCAACGACGTACGGGCATTGCAAGAGCCCGGCGCAATCGATGTGGTTGCACAGTTTCCTGAGGTAGCAGTGTGCTTAATGCATATGCAAGGACAACCTCGTAGTATGCAACACGCTCCTCACTATAATGACTTAGCGGGTGAGATAAATGATTTTTTTAGCCAGCGAATAGCCGCATGTGAAGCTGCTGGCATTAAACAAAGCCAGTTAATTTTAGATCCTGGTTTTGGTTTTGGAAAAACACTAAAGCATAATTATCAAATATTGGCTCAATTTAACGATTATGCAAAATTGGGACTTCCTTTGCTCGCGGGATTATCGCGTAAGTCAATGATTGGTAAATTATTAAATAGAGACACAGACGATAGATTGGCAGGCAGTTTAGCTGGAGCACTGATCGCCGCACAAAACGGTGCACACATTATTCGTGTGCATGATGTAAAAGAAACCGCAGATGTGCTTGGCGTATATCAAGCCTGCAAACAAGGAGTACTTTAAATGAAAGAAAGAAAATATTTTGGCACGGACGGTGTGCGTGGTTTAGTAGGTCAAGGTCCTATTAACCCAGAGTTTGCGATGAAATTGGGTTGGGCCGCAGGGCGTGTACTCTCACTTCATGGCACTAAAAAAGTCATTATAGGTAAAGACACTCGTATTTCAGGTTACATGCTGGAGACTGCCCTAGAGGCTGGATTAATTGCAGCAGGTATTGATGTTATTCTTTTAGGGCCCATGCCAACGCCTGCAGTTGCTTATTTAGCGCAAACGTTTCGCGCTGAAGCGGGGATAGTGATCAGCGCATCACATAATCCTTATTATGATAACGGCATTAAGTTTTTCAATGGCCAAGGTTTAAAGTTAGATGATGAGGTAGAGCTAGAAATTGAAGCGATGCTTGACGAGCCTATGACCTGTGTTGCTTCTGACAAGTTAGGTAAAGCAACACGTTTATCTAGCGCTGATGGCCGTTATATTGAATTTTGTAAAAGCCAGTTTCCACAAGGGTTATCCCTTGAAGGAATTAAAATTGTTTTAGATTGTGCTAATGGTGCTACATACCATATTGCTCCTTCTGTAATGCGAGAGCTTGGTGCAGAGGTGATCACCCATGCATGTGAGCCAAACGGTGTAAACATTAACCATGAATGTGGCGCAACCCATGTTGACACATTAAAGCGTAAAGTACTTGAACACAAAGCTGATGTCGGTATCGCCTATGATGGCGACGGCGACCGTGTGATGATGGTTGATCATAATGGCCGCGTATTCGACGGTGATGATTTGGTTTATATTATTGCTTGCCAAGCTGCACAAGATGACAATTTAGGCGGTGGTGTTGTTGGCACGGTTATGTCGAATATGGGACTTGAAAATGCGTTAAAAGCAAAAAACATTGCTTTTGCTCGCAGTAAAGTCGGTGATCGTTATGTGATGGAACTGCTGCAGCAAAAAGGCTGGAAAATTGGCGGTGAAAGCTCTGGGCATGTGTTGAATCTAGATTTAATCAGCACGGGTGATGGCATCATCTCAAGCTTACAAGTACTTGCGGCTATGGTAGCACAAAACCGTACACTTCAAGACTTAGGATCCGGTTTTACAAAGTACCCAATGAAAATGATTAACGTACGTTACACTGCCGGTACTGATCCGACCCAAGCTCCAGAGGTGCTTGCCGCAGTTGCTGAAGTAGAGCAAAGCTTAGCAGATAAAGGGCGCGTATTACTGCGTAAATCAGGCACTGAGCCTGTAGTACGAGTAATGGTTGAAGCTGAGCAAGAAAAAATAGTAATAGATAGTGCACAGAAAATAGCAGCGGTTGTCGAATCTATGAGCAAACAAACTGATTGATAACAATAACCTCTTGTAACTTTGGGCGAGTCGAGTTAATATCTCGCCCGCTTTCTAATGTGGAGTGGAAAAATGGCAGCACGCAAAGCGATGGTCGCAGGCAACTGGAAAATGAATGGTTCATTAGAACTCGTTCAACAACTGTCTGATGCTATTAACGATGTTAAATCTTCTGAAGTAAACATTGTTTTATTTCCTCCGTTTCCTCTAGTCCCAGCAATGATTGCAAGTGGTGTAACAACAGGCACGCAAACAGTGTCTGAGAATACCCCAGGTGCGTTTACTGGTGAAGTAGATGCAGAGCTAATTAAGCAGCTAGGTGCGAAATATGTACTGGTTGGTCACTCTGAACGACGCAGTATATATAAAGAAAGCAATGATACCGTTGCTGCAAAATTTGCTCGCGCGCAACAAGTAGGTCTAACGCCTATTTTATGTGTTGGCGAAAGCGAAACAGAGCAAGAAAGCGGTCAAACAGAACAAGTAGTTGCTGCGCAGATTGACGCAGTAATTAATAAATTAGGTGTAGCAGCACTAAAAGAATCTGTGATAGCATATGAGCCCGTTTGGGCTATAGGCACAGGTAAGACTGCATCGCCTGAACAGGCACAAAGCGTTCACAAATTTATCCGTGACAAAATTGCTGAACTAGATAGCGATTTAGCACAAGGGCTAACCATCTTATATGGTGGTAGCGTTAATGAAAAAAATAGCGAATTATTATTTGCGCAAACAGATATAGACGGCGGCCTAATTGGAGGCGCAAGTTTAAAAGCAAAATCATTTACTGCTATCTGCAATAGTGCAAAAGGGACCGTATAAGATGTACGAAATTTTATTAGTAGTGTATTTAATTGTAGCTTTAGCGCTTGTTGGTATGGTTTTGATCCAACAAGGTAAAGGTGCGGACATGGGGTCATCATTTGGTGCCGGCGCATCGTCTACAGTTTTCGGTTCTTCTGGGGCTGGAAATTTCATGACGAAAACAACAACGGTACTAGCTACAATCTTTTTTGTGCTTAGTATTGTGTTAGGTAACCTAACTGCCGGTCAAATTAAAAAGACTGACGAATGGGAAAACCTAGAAGCGGCTCCAGCTGTTGAAACAGTGACTCCAATTGAAGAAGATGTGCCAGTAACATCAACTAAAGAGCAAAGCTCTGACGTACCAAATTAATTTAGTTTTAAATCGTTAAGTTGTTTATTTCCCTCAAATAAACATGCTGACTTAGCACTAAGCAATAGCTTAAAAAATGCGGATGTGGTGGAATTGGTAGACACGCTACCTTGAGGGGGTAGTGCTTTCGGGCGTGGGGGTTCAAGTCCCCCCATCCGCACCAAATACAAAAACCAGTAACAGCAATGTTACTGGTTTTTTTGTGCCTAAAATTTAAAATATTAAACAACTCTTTTAGAAGTAATGTTGATCATTGAGTAGAACACTCTATATTTCAGTTGTTAGTGTTTACGAACGAATGTTACGGTATTTAACTTTATGTATAAAAAGCGTCTAAAGTTAAAAATAAAGTTAACATTTCTGCATCTTAAGCCGATAATAACTATAGATAATTAAACGGAGTAAATGAGTATAGCTTCAGGTTTCTCTTTTAAAAAAACCTCAGCATAAGTAAGAAATTCATGCTATGACCAGTATCGCTGTAGTCGCATTTTTAGTAATTGTTTTAATCAATTACTTTGCAATGAATGATAATAGGGCTGCACTTGATGAAATGGAAAAGCTTTCCTATCAAGTTGTTAAGCTTACTTCTGCTAATGTAAGCCTGTCGGAAAACTCGATGAGCTGTATACGCAGCCGTTACATTTGACGAGCAAGAGTTAATAGAGAAAGCTGTTAATATATACAACACATTAATCAGCAACATAAGTGCGGTTGAGCAAATAAACGCTTCGTATATTCATAGTGACACAAAAGTTCAGTTAGCATATTACGAAAAAATATCATCAAATATTGCAAACGGTATGGTAAATGGTACGGCCGACTTTAGTAAAATCCAGCAACAGGCGCAAAGAAAAGCATCGCTGTACAATGATGTGCTTGAAAAATTTAAAGTAGCTCAGGCAAAAGCAGATGCTCACTTTTTTTAAGTTGGTTGCAAGTACTAAAGAGCGCTCAGATCAGGCACTCACATTGATGCTGGTAGTATCTATTGTGTCGTTAATTTTATGGCTATTAGCAAGTGATACCGCGAATAACCTCAGTTTACTGGCAAATGGTAAAGGATCACTGAGCACTAATCTGCGCGTAAATTCAGAGGATGAAATTGGCCAAGTATCAATCAAGTTCAACTCCTTTATGGCCCTTTTGAAAAACTGTACTTGAAGTAATCGCGGTGTGTGAAGCACTAATAGAAAAAACTCAACTCGCTTAGTGTTCTATTCAACTCCAGCCGGACACTTTTCGCAGGGTAGGTTATTTAGACTCAGAGATTACCAAAGCACTACCATTCTCAGATCCAACTGCGGGTGTGGTGGCTTTGTAACTATCGTTGAGAATACAGGTCAGTCTAAAGCACAATGTATTGAACTTGAACCACAATTGCAATAACTGATGACTTTACTATTCAGAGATTACCAAAGTCTATTTACTTTAAAAGTAAAACAAAAAAGGTAAGCCATGGCTTACCTTTTTTATGGTTAAAAATAATTAACCTTCTTTATGTTCTTTACGTGCCTGCTCAATTTCTGCGGCAATTTCACGTGCTTTTTGCTTGGTTTTTTCAGTTAGCTCGCCAGCCGCTTCTTTGCTTTTGATCCATGCATCAACAGCTACTTCTTTGCCGTCATCGTACATGTCTAAGCCCATCGCTTTACTCTCTTCAAGTAGCTCATTTAATGACTCGTCATTTTTAAGCTCATTGGTTTTTTCTTTAACGTCGTTCCACGTTTCGTTTAGCTTTTCTTGAACTTCAGCGCTCGTTTGTTTGGCGTCTTGTTTCACTTCGTTGGCATCTTCACACCCTGTTAGTGTAATTAAAGTGCCTAATAATGCTAAACCTGCTAATTTCTTCATTGACTATCTCCTTTAGTGAAAAATATATTTCAGAGGTAACTATACAACAATGAAAATGAACATAGCTGTAACAACACGATTAAGTTTTAAATTAATGGACGAAAATGATTGGCAGCAATTATATGAGCTCGATCAAGACCCAGCCGTTATGCAGTATTTGACTCAAGGTAAACCTACCACTCTTGAAGAGATAAAAACGAAAGCCATTCCAAGAATGCTCGCTTATCGCAATGAGCAACAAGGTTGGGGGCTATGGCAAGTAACATTGCGTGAAAGTAATACTTTTATTGGCTGGGTGCTTGTTCGGCCGATGGGCTTTTTTTCAGATACACCTGACTTTAGTGATATTGAAGTAGGCTGGCGGTTTAAACGAGCGAGTTGGGGCAAAGGGTATGCTATTGAAGCTGCAGGCGCTATTTGTTCAGAGCTTGAAAAACAACGCCAAGTAAAGGTAATTAGCGCTACAGCACTGACCTCAAATGTTGGCTCAATTAATGTTATGAAAAAACTCGGTATGCAGCTTAAACATTATTATATTCATACAGAGGATGGCTCAAATTTAACAGCCGTGCTTTATTCAAAGTCATGTGGATAATCTAACAACAATCCTAAGCTCTTTAAATGCGACGTATAAATATTGACCTAGTGTTTGTTACTGTGCATTAATGTTTGCCATCAATGTATAAAAATAAACTAAGGATATGGGATGGGAACACTTTTTTCACCACGCAAGCTAATTATTAGCAGTGTCTTAATAATACAAGTAGGCTTTTTTAATGTAGCGGCTAAACAAAGTGCGGTGGCGATGCCCGACACATTTAGTGCGCACGCTGCAAAAGCCGTATTAGAGCAAGGCGGCAACGCGGTTGATGCCGCTATTGCTGCTCAGTTTGTATTAGCCGTTACGCTCCCCGAAGCGGGTAATATTGGTGGCGGTGGGTTTATGCTTATCCATAAAGATGGAAAAGGTGATTTTATAGATTACCGCGAAACCGCGCCCAGTGCCGCGCATCGTGATATGTATTTAGATGAGCAGGGGCAAGTAATTGAAAATAAATCTATTTACGGCATACACGCTAGTGGCGTGCCTGGCAGTGTCGCAGGAATGTGGTTAGCCCATAAAAAGCATGGTACGTTACCGTGGAAAGCGTTAGTGCAACCGGCAGTAATATTAGCAGAGCAGGGCTTTGTTGTGCCTGAAAAGTTGGCTCAGCTGATTGAGGACTATATAGCGCATCTAAATAATAAAAACATTAATGTAAATTTTGCCAGTTATTTTGCAACCGCTACGGCAGGTGCGCTTTTTAAACAACCAGAGCTAGCTGCCACACTCAAACGCATTCGCGATGAGGGTCAAGATGGCTTTTATCAAGGTGAAACTGCCGCAATTATTGCAAAATTTATGCACCAACATGGCGGGATCATTAACCAAGATGACTTAAAACGTTATCGTGCTAAATCGCGGACTCCTATAAAAGCGAATTGGAATGGCTACCAAGTGCTTACTTCACCGCCACCAAGCTCAGGCGGCATTGCTATATTGCAATGGCTTAAGATGTATGAGCTTAAAAAACCAACGCCTGCACAACAACATAATTCAGTAGGGTATGTGCATTTATTGGCTGAAATAGGTAAGCGAGTATTTGCCGATAGAGCAGAATACTTAGGCGATCCTGATTTTTACCAAGTGCCTACAGCTAAGCTACTTGCAGAAAACTATCTTAAAAACCGTAGTAACAGTATAGATTTAAAGGCTATTTCAACCACCGAAAACGTTAAACCCGGTTTAAAAGAAAGCGAGCAAACCACTCACTTTTCCATTGTCGATAACATGGGTAACGCTGTAGCTAATACCACCACCATTAATTTAGGGTTTGGTAGTGGCGTAGTCGTAGAAGGCGCAGGCTTCATTTTAAATGATGAAATGGATGACTTTAGCGCTAAACCCGGGGTTATGAATGTATTTGGTGCCATTGGCGGCAAAGCAAATGAAATTCAGCCACATAAACGTATGCTCAGCTCTATGACCCCCACTATTTTATTAAGTAATAACCAAGTGAAAATGGTAACAGGATCGCCAGGTGGAACTACTATTATTAGCTCGGTGTATCAATCGATACTCAACGCGATTGAATTTAATATGAGCGCCGATGATGTGGTAAATAGCCCGCGTTTTCATCATCAGTTATGGCCAAAAAATGTGATCAGAGCACATGCCGGCTTGGAGCCATCAGTAAAACAACAGCTGATAAAAATGGGTTACACAGTGGACGAACGCCACTTTGGTGATATGCATGTGATTATTAATCGTAATGGTAAATTAGATGCGGCGTCAGAGCAAAGCGGTAGAGGAAAAGCAATCGTGTTTTAACATTAGCGTTTGCATGGCAATCCCCCCAAACTCTTGTTTGGGGGGACTGCCAATAGAATATTACTTATTATTGGGTATTAACCTATTGCAGGTATTAGGCCTGCCATTTGCAGGCATTGCGCACTAATAATTGAAATGCCACACAATGCTGCTATGGCTAAACCAATATTACCGCTTCGTACTTTATAACCGCTTTTTTCAACACCTTGACGCTGTTTATACACCATACTCACCGGCAAAAATACAGCCAATATCACCAATGCAATAGCGGCATAACCTAATGCCATAATAAACCCTTGCGGATAAAATAAGGCAAACCCAAGAGGAGGGATAAAAGTAATAAATGCGGTTTTTATTCTATCTGCGCCCGTATCTGCTTTTTTGAATGTGTCAGCAAAAAAGTCAAATAACCCCAAGCTCACTCCCAAAAATGACGTAGCCAGCGCTAAATCAGCAAAAAGCTTAACCGCTGTAGAAACGCTCGTGTTGTTAGCAATATTTGCCACACTGGCTACAAACCCGCTTAAGCCTTCACTTTCGAGAAGTTGGGCTTGGCTCATTATGCCTTGGCTTAATACTTGCCAAAATACATAAATAACCAGTGGTAAAGAGGCACCTGCAATCATTACTTTGCGTAAAGTTTTTATTTCAAGGCCAACGTATTTAACAATAGAAGGGATAGAGCCATGAAAACCAAAAGAGGTAAATACCACAGGAATAGCCGAAAGTATCAGCCCTTGCTCAACTGGCATTTCAAGTAAGTGCTGGCCATGCACATAAGGCGTAAGCATATAAAATAAGCTACCCAATACCACTATTTTTATACTAAACAGCACTCTATTAAGCTTATCTACCTTGCTGGTGCCTAAAGTGACAACACCTGCAATCACCACCGCTAAAATAACGGAGCCTAACTGTGGGGCAATACTTAAGTTGAAACCAGTGTTTATACGTTCTTGTAGCTGGGCTCCGCCACCTGCTATGTAGGCCGCGCATAACGCATAAAATAAAAATATCATTGAAAAGTTAGCCACATACTGACCGCGCTTACCTAGCCAAAGCTTAGCCAAGGTATTTAAAGTGGCGTCGCGAGGGGCGTATTGATGTAGTTCCAACATAAGTAAAGCGGTGTAGGTCATAAGTAACCAACAACCGATAATTAATACCATCGCGGTATTAAATCCAAGCCCTGCAGAGGCGATAGGCAGGGCAAGCATACCTGCACCTATGGTGGTTCCTGCAACAATTAACATGCTACCTATTGTTTTATTTTTAAGCACTTAATGATCCTGATCAAACGTGAGAGACACGCAAGATATAACTAGTTGTGTAAAACTTAAATAGTTTTGTCATAAAAGAGACAAAATAAAATGTAATCTTCTATTTACAACTGTACTAAAAAAGCCAAAATCATCAAAAAAAGGAAATTTAACTTATTAATATAAATGAAAAAATAAAAAGCTAAATGTTAATAATTAAAAGGGAGGCTGTTTGCTATGTATAAAATAGGCATCACAAAAATGGTATGTATTGACCGAAAGCGTTATCCATTACACCGTCGGTCGAAAAGGAATACGACAATTTACATTTTTGCTATTTGAATTACCAAGCGGCGGTTTTTATCACGGCCTAAAATATTATCATTGGTGTCTACAAAGCGTTTTTCGCCAAAGCCTTCAGTAACCACCTTAGCTTCATCAACGCCTAAGCCAACCATGTAATCTTTAATCTCCTTAGCACGCTTTCTTGATAAATCGAGGTTATTCCAACGACCGCCATAACTATCGGTGTACGATGCAATACTAATTGATTCTACACTGGGATCGTTTTTTAAATACTCAGCAATTTTATCAAGGCGCTGCTGCGATGATTTGGTTAATTTACTGCTATTCGATTCGTAGTTCATTATAGTGAACGAAATATCTTCAAAATTGTATGGCAGCAATTCGTCTCGGCATTGTAAAAAGGCCCAATAAGCTTGTTTAAAGTTGATATTAGACATTCCCACGGCAATTTTGTCGGCACTATTTTGCCAGTCTTGATAGTAAAAGGTAGGTTGGTTGCCTTTTTCAAGTTCAGTTAGCATTTCCCACGCTGTTTTATTACCTAGTTCACCATCAAACTTTTTAAGTAATTTCATATCAGCAATATCACGGGCAGGGCGACCTGCTCGCCAACTAGGTGGCACCGCTTTTAAACCGGCAATCGCGTAATTTTCTGGGCGTACCACCATGTCTAAATTAAAGGTAAGATCTTTATTTTTACTTGCAGATGCTTTAAAAATAGCCTCGCCATAGTAGGGAACTTCATGATTTAATTGGCATTGTAAGCGAGTTGTTTTAACCAAGTTCCAGTTTGAATTATCTTGGTTAGCCGTGTACTGGCGCATTGCTGCAGTTGTATTCAAACTATACAGCACACTACTAATGCCTAGGCTAATAAATAACAACTTACACTTCATCGAGAATTCTCCAGTTATCTAGTTCTGCCAAAAAAATGACAAAAACCGTAAAATATTACGCAACAGCAAATAATTCAGCGCAAACGCTAATTACAAAGCAAGTAACATGCCTATAGTTTAACTGCAATTAATCAATAAATCCCCTAGCCGACAGGGGCTCAATTTTGACATAATAGACAGCTAATCCCTATAAACCAAGAATACTATGGCAAATACTGAGCAAACACTTTTCGCACAACGCTTTCGTGGCTTTTTTCCTGTGGTTATTGATGTTGAAACCGCCGGTTTTAACAAAGAAACCGACGCACTACTAGAAATTGCAGCATCCGTTTTAAAAATGGATGACGAAGGACTGCTTAGTATCGATCATACCGTTCATTTTCATGTGCAACCGTTTGAGGGCGCAAACATTGAACAAGCCGCCATTGAGTTTAATGGTATTGAACCTTTTTCAGCACTTCGAGGGGCTGTCCCTGAAGAAGAGGCGATTAAAGAAATTTGTAAAGTAGTGCGCAAAGCGCAAAAAGCCGCAGGGTGTCAGCGCTCTGTGGTGGTTGCTCATAATGCCGCTTTTGACCATGGCTTTTTAAATGCCGCTATTGAGCGTAATAACATCAAGCGCACACCATTTCATCCGTTTGTTAGTTTTGATACCACATCACTTGCAGGCTTAGCATTAGGGCAAACAGTATTGGCTAAAGCGTGCCGCGCGGCAGGAATAGAGTTTGATAACAAACAAGCACACTCTGCGTTATACGATACAGAACGCACCGCTGAATTATATTGTTTAATTGTTAATCGTTGGCAGCAACTAGGTGGTTGGCCACTTGCTATAGATGAAACACAACAAAACTTAGACGAAGCAAGCAACCAAGATTAAGTTCACAATAGTGAATACTTACTTTTTGAGTTGAGCCAGTCTCAATAAGCGTTATTAAAAAGATTGCGTTATTTTACCTTCACTGTGAGTGATTAAATGTGGTGGATAATTACGCGAAAAGCTAATTGATTCTCGTGCAATTTTAAGCTCCACCCCGGGGTGCATAAGCTCATTAACTTTTAAACGACTGAGCGCTAAAAGCTGCGCCATTTTCTTTCTTAGCAACTGCTTTTGCTGACTGATACTGGCGCTTCGGTTTGCTATGTGTTCTTCATTCGTTGTTATTTTATTCAAGAACTGCTGACGCTGTGCGCTTGCAACTTGTTTATTAATTCGCTGGCGCGCTTGCTGTAGTTCAATTGACTTACTGATTAAAACTTTTTCAAAGTCAGTGATTTGCGCTTGTTTTTGTTTTAGCACATACCACCGCTGTGCAATGCAAACACGGGTTTTAGTTCCTGCTGGTGCGCCCAATTCACCTGTTTCAATGCGCATTGCGTCTAGAATATGGCCACCAATAATTTTCCCTTTAGGAGCTTTTGCGCTGCCAACCCTAATTAAATTTCCAGCACTCAAGTCACAATGTAATGATTGGCGTTCTATTAATAAGTTTTGCTCCGTTTTTATGTCACAGTATTGAGAGTAACCAAGTGCAACAGTTCGTTTAGCAAAAATAGAACAGGTGAATGGCTCATCGGCTTCTCGTTTTCTGCCAATTGCTCCCTTTACTATTGTGATAGCGCTATTACTTTTTAACTGCGCCGATTCAACAAAACCTAAAACAGTAATATCGCCGGTAGCAGTCACGCGCATGCCATCTTTTATATCACCACTGACTATAATACTGCCATCAAATTCAACATGGCCAGTACTGGGATCAATATTATGAAAACATAAAACATCATCAACACGCATACCACGGGGAAGGGCAACCGGTACACCAGTACAGTCGGCAATTAGTAAGTTGGGGTTATCGGGCGCAATTTTAGTACCGTCAAAAGGTTGTAATTTATGCTCTTTGCCAGGGATTGCAGTTAGCACATCTCCAAACACAGTAAACCCATCAACCCCCGATGTTGCTGGAATGCGCCGCATTAATTCACAACCAGGTTTTACAGTAATAATATCACCTAGGTTTCTCATATCGACTTTACCACCGCCTTTAGCTTGTGGGCTAAGTACGCGGTCTTGCGCTGTGCAGCAAAGACGCACAAATTTGGCATCGTTACCCACTTTAGGTGCACGACCAAAAGCGACTTCAGCGCAATGCGTGCTTCCTGAGAGTTGTTCAAACTGTTGCGCCAATAACTGTTCTAATGCATGAGAGCTAATACCCTTTACAATCCCTGCCTGAGCTAACACGTCAATTGCTTGTTCCATGTTAAGTAATTTACCGCCCTTAGCAGTAATAAGAGTAGCTTCAACAAGCATATTTTTTTCATCAATGTTAATGGTTAGCTTTGCATCAATGGCTTGAGCAATTACTAAAGAGGGGGCTTCTTCGGCGTTATTTTGAGCAAACAGCTTACCAATATTGCTAGCAATAACCTCACACTCGCAATATTCTGACTGCCTAATTAATTCAATAAGCTGTGTTGCTGTTGAGGCTAAACCTGATACATGAGGGTGTGAAACTAAAGAGATATACCCCGTTTGCTCATCAAAAGAAAAAACCGACATTTATAAATCCTCTAGGTAATATGTCTGTTATTATTTTTTATAATTTATTAGACCAAGGTTTAGCCTTGCATTTGAGCATAAAGCATCACACTTGTTAAGTAATTGTTTCTTGATTGTTCGATATTTTACATTTACATGTGTGTTTGATGCATGATTAACCAATTGATAAAATAAAACGCCTAAGGTGTTGAGTATTCGTAGGTTACTCGGTTATACTGCTTGCACACTCTGAATGAGTAACCTTATTCAGGGGCTGATTAGGATTCGACGGAATTCAAGAAGCCCGAGGTGCATGTCGAGGTGCGGTTTGCCTCGTAAAAAAGCCGCAATTTAAAGTAATCGCAAACGACGATAACTACTCTCTAGCAGCTTAGGCTGGCTAGCGCTCCTTCCATGTATTCTTGTGGACTGGATTTTGGAGTGTCACCCTAACACCTGATCGCGACGGAAACCCTGGCCGGGGTTGAAGCGTTAAAACTAAGCGGCCTCGCCTTTATCTACCGTGTTTGTCCGGGATTTAAAGGTTAATTAAATGACAATACTAAACATGTAGTACCGACGGTCGAGGCTTTTCGGACGGGGGTTCAAATCCCCCCAGCTCCACCACTTTAAAACCCACCAAGCCCCCACTACACGGGGCTTGGAAGGGGTTTTCACTACTACTCACCCACTAGTAACTCATTACAAACCACAATTTAATCGCACACCACGGTTTTAAAGGGATTCAGAGTGTTTGATGCATTTTTGCTGTTCATCAAAAATAAGCCAAAACACACTATTAATGCACGAGAAAGTCGCCATATTTAGTGTTTACTACTAGCCTAAAGTCTCTTTAATAGCTGGTGATAAACATGAATTCCAAAGATAAAAAAGCGATTGTTATGTTACTCGATAATATAGAGTTACGTTCTAAACATACCATTGATGAACTTCAACACCTCGTTAGTCAAATTGACTCCATTAAAGAACTAATTAAAAGTAATAATGTTCAGCAACCGAACTATGAGCAAATAAAAGAATTAGTACAAAATGAAACTTACTCACCTCGACCAACAAGTCCAAACGATCTGATAAGACGCGAAGAAGTTATAACTATGACTGGCCTATAACGTTCAACTATATACACTCTTATGAAAAACTCTGAATTTCCATTAAGCATTGAGTCATCAAAACAGGTATCAGTAATATCCATTGCTGAACAACTAGTATCCAATGCATCGCTAACGCCGACATCAATTGATTCGCCAAATGGATTAACGCCAACATCAATGCAGCTATTGTCTATTAATGCTAATCCAGTTGATGGATTGACTCCTGTAACAGTAACCTCAAAAGTCTCTGTAAGGGCCATTGGTTCCGAGCTTGGTGAATCATACTCAACAGTGCAATGATCAAATAGTTGGTAACTTAATAAATTCATAATTCTATACCTGTTTTGTTTCGGTACTTCTTAAACTTAATGAAAATTGAATGAGATGCAAACAAAAAAAGCGCTCAATTGAGCGCTTCAGATTATTGTCGATATTTCTTCTTAAGTTTGAGTTTGAAAATCCTCAGACTAAGTTCCAATAAACTTGTTAAAAACCAAGCTATGAGGGCATATCCACCTTGAAATGGATGCGATTTATGTAGCTCCATACCAACAACTCGTTCAAGAACGATGGTGATTAAAATCACAGTTGATAATATCTTGAAGATCGTTGCCAATTCACTAATGAAAAACAACTTAAGTCTTTGATTCGAAGTCATGCAGTCCTCTTTTGTTTTGTCCTGCATGACTAAATAGCTACGAATGAAGGAGATTAACACTGCTTAAATTTCACTTTTAATGCATTTTAGATAATTGTACTTTGGCTTCCTTATATCTACGTTCAAAAGCTTCCACTTTTATATTTTCTCCACAGGAATCGGTTGCTCCTCGCCTGAAACGATTACATCCGTAAAAAGTTTCTCGATTAGGATCATTTTCTAATCTGGCTACCATAGTACCAATACCACAACGGACACAACCAATTTCGATTTCACCGCAGCCAATACAGTACCTAAAACCTTTAGTATCTACATGCATAGGAGAATTACAGTGCTTACAGGCTTTTAGAGTTGCATCACATGCTGGTGCTAATGAACATTTATAGAACACTCTATTGTGTTTTGTTTGAATAGCTTTAAGTGTCCCTGAATCACAAGAAGGGCAATGCCATTTGGCAAATGAGCTAGCTAGTTTGTTGTCGATCAGTTTATTTCCATATTTGTTTATTTCTACTAAGAAAGGACTCCCCTGATCTGAATCGAACAATATATAAATAAAATGCTTTGCTCTTGTTAAGGCCACATAGAACAAACGGCGCTCTTCGGCATATAAGTAGCTTTCTTTATGGGGAAGAACCAAATCAATTAATTCATCATTTTCTTTAGAAGAAGGAAAACTTCCTGATTCGACTCCTAACACCACAACAAAATCAGCTTCTAATCCCTTACTTGCATGAGCTGTTACATAGTTGATATCTAAATATGGAAACTGACCTTTATTAATTTTAAAGCCTTTTAACATTTGCATATTTTCTTGTTTATATCGACCAATGATCAAAACCGTATGTTTTTTATCTTTTTGCTGCCCACTTTTATTAAAGGTATTTAAGCTTCTAATTAAGCTTTGCTGATAAGCACATAACTTCTGCTCTCTAATTGATAACGAGCTATTTTCCACTGCTTGTTTTATATCCACTAATCTAAGTGCGGGAACATCAACTTGTGAATGAGTCACAATGTCTTTTTTTATTTGTCCTGGGTTTGCCATGACAAACTGACTACTGACATTATGGATTTTATTATTGAACCTAAAAGTTTTGTCTAATGGGATAGCTGTAGATGGAGAAAATGCTTGGTTAAATTCTGTAAAAAGTGCGATGTCAGCACCATTAAAACGATATATCGACTGCCAGTCATCCCCAACAGCAAAAAGTCTTATATTAGTGGACGATGCCAATATAGCCTTCAAAAGTTTAACTCTGCCGCCAGAAATGTCTTGAAATTCATCGACTAGTATATGGGTATAGCTATGGTGAAAATTACCTTCTTCCACTATGTCTACAGCTAATGCGATCATATCGCTAAAGTCTACACAATCAGTATCTTTTAACTGCTTTTGGTAACCCTCAAAAATAGGCTGAAAAATGTTAAGAAATGCATTTGTTCTCTCTATATCGTATAAAGCAGGGTTTAAGCTTTGCTTTAAATATTCAATAGAGAAGTTACCTTCTTTAAACAAACCTAAAAATCGTTGAAGTAGCTCTATAAAACCAGACCACTGAGTTTCGTTTTCTTTTCTTAACTGTTCGAATATGTCATTTAGCGGCATTGGTTTTAATGCTATTTCATTCTCTTCTAAAACCTCAGCTAAACATTTTGATAGACTACCTTGCATTAATTGGTACGAATATAGCTCGGCCATTTTTGTACCTTTGGATTTGTGAAGTTCTCGCTTCCACGCAAGGTCTTCTAAGTACCTATCTTGATCGACAAACGGTGCCGTTTCGTTATTTTCATTTAACCCTAAATACTCAATGTAGAGTTCAGCTTCTGGCAGGTAAAAATCTGGTTGGTATTGACGTCTTGAGATACTTCGAGTGTCAAATTTG
This sequence comes from Pseudoalteromonas sp. 2CM36K, assembly GCF_023161865.1. Lineage (NCBI taxonomy): Bacteria > Pseudomonadati > Pseudomonadota > Gammaproteobacteria > Alteromonadales > Pseudoalteromonadaceae > Pseudoalteromonas > Pseudoalteromonas sp. 2CM36K. The sequence goes on along the minus strand of NZ_JALNTK010000003.1, from coordinate 131,432 downwards.
TAATGTGCTTCATATTCGTAGCTAATCCCATTTAATGTGAGAAAATTAGCAATGCGTAATTCACCAACACTTTTTACCCACTCACCTTTTAATGTTATCAGCCTGCAACTCGATAAAAATTCGTGGTAATCATCAATAGACTGAAAATCTAGTTCAGATTTTGCTGGTGTACCTAGACTAGAAAAGTAATGCACTAATAGTGCTTTGTAGTCACTATTTTCTTCCGCTATTTTTTCAATGGTACTATCTATAAATTTTGAAAATAGGTGAGGTTGCTCAGCAAACGCTGTAACTGATTTTTTGTAGCCAAAGGTATTAGCTACAATGTCATTTCCCAAAGCGTGAAATGTACTAGCCCTTATGTCGCTAGCTACGTCAGGGATACGTTCTTGTATTCTTTCATTCATTTCTGCCGCAGCCTTATTACCAAAGGCTAACATTAGAATGTTCTTGGGCTTAGCAATGCCTGCTTCTATAAGAAATCCTGCTTTTCCAACTAATGTTGAAGTTTTTCCAGTTCCGGCACCCGCGATAACTAAATTATGGTCATCATTAGTAACACAAGCTATACGCTGTTTTTCTGTTAAAGGTAGCTTTTCAACAGTATCGAAAAAACCTTTATATTTATCGACCAAAACAGGGACAACGTTTTGATTGTGTAATTCTCGGCCAAGCTCACTAACGTCATTTTTACTGAGTGTTTGCGCTTGTTTAAATACAGCTCGTTGTGTATCTGTTTTTAAGAGTTCGGGATTTATACCTAAATCTAAAAAGCGGGTAACAAGTTGGTGTAACTGGGCCAATGGTTGCCATTCATAACTAGATAAGTAAACATCCTTATTTTTTCGGTTCTCTAGTGATTTTTCAAAAGCTTTCCACTTTTCACTTGATGCAACAAAAGCTAACAAAGCTTGAATAAAGTTATTTTTAAACTCATTAAGTTGATTACTCCTATAACCTTTAAAAATTAGAGGCTTTGTTTCAGAAGCCATTATGACAAGGTCGCTAGACAAAAGACCCTTGTGAATACTGATCTGCTCAACATCATTTATGGATATTTGTGAGGAGATGCCATTGTTGACAATACCAATACTTGTATTGTCTAAAGCAATTCTGACATCTATTCCTCGTAGTCTATGCCACCATTTAGTCAGACCACTAACTTCTAATATCATTTAGGTAACACCAGAGGTCGATAAGCTATTACAACAGCCCACTTGCCATCTGGCACCGCAGTTTGAACATGGTTTATAATAAAGGTCTTCCAACCTTTGTTCATTTGTCATTTTTTGCTTTAAATAAGGGTTGTCGTCGTTGTATTTTTTTAAAAGTTCTCCAGGCACTAAACTCCAGCCCTCATTTTGATGGGTTACGTTTGACCTGACTGCGACTCCCATTTTTTCACCAATACCTTTCGTTATCCTAGAAGTCTTTTTTTTTTGAGTTGAGTCACCTAATACGTTAATAGAAAACTCAATATCATAGACATTTAACTCTTGTGGAATGTCTTCATCTAACGATTTAGCATTAACTGTCATAATCAAGTTTTCATCGATTTTAACATCTATATCAATCCGTTCTTTTAATGGAGGAAAGTTTTTATTAACAGGAACTACCAAGTTACCTATAGATGTTCGTCTGTCAGCAGCGGCAGTTTTTCCTACCATTTGAGCACGTTTAAAACTCAATACAGCCTTACCATCACGCGGATCAGCGCAATAGAGAGCTTGTTGTGTGCTTTGAGTGTTACCGCGCTTAGGGAGCAATGTTCCTTCGGGGATAAGAGTTAGTAGAGAATTCCTTGCTTCAACAAGTTCAATGGGTTTTGCCAATGTTAGAGCTACATTGTCTTTAGCAATCCAAGCAGCACCCTCAGAAATTATTCTGTCACCTTTTTCCGAAACGTGAAGAGCCGACACTCCAAATATCTCACGTAAGCCTTGCTTTATCGCTGGCATGTTAACCATTCCACCTGTAGCAAGACACAAAGCGACACACTGTCTATCTATATCTGCTTGCTCAGGGCTGAGAATTGAATCAATCTCTCTAAGACCAGCATCTATCAACGGTTTAGATATTTTGTCCAAATCATCTCTTGATAACCAGCAATCGATTTCAGCTTCATCACCATCAGCGTTGTAGTAATCCGGTATAAATATTGGTGCTTCACTTCTCTTAGAAAGGGTTATTTTGGCACGTTCACATTCTTCAAGTAATCTAGCCCTCATGCTTGGATTACGTGACTTTTGAGTATCTTCTGTCCAATTGAATTTTTCAGCATGTTGTTCTTCAACATACTTTAAGATGGCTTCGTCAAGATAATCACCGCCTATCTTGTTATTACCCTTATTTAAAATTTGAACTATGTTTCCGTTTTTGATTTGGCAGAGTGTTAAATCTAACGTACCACCGCCCCAGTCAAAAACTAAAATAAGCTGGCCTTCATCCTTTAATATCGCATTTTGAGTATCTTCGAGATCTTTGTAATATCCATATAAGGCTGCTAAAGGTTCATGTACAAATGATTCAATTAATATACCTGAATCTAGAAATGCTTCACGAAGAGCTTGGCGACCACGGCCATCCATCGCAACTGGAATAGTCACAACGGCGTGCTTTAAATCTGCAATGCCGTCTTCATCTTCTTCTTGAGCGTGCTCAATCAAAAAAGACATTAGATTTGAAACAACCTCTTTCGGGTTTTTGATAATTCCACCAACATTTATGGCATCTTTATCCAAAAACTTTTTTGGCCCACGAACAGCGTTACCGTGTATTCCAATAGTATTTTGTTCAAGCTTATTCTTGGCTTTCATGCCACAAATAACTCTTTCCCCTTCATAATGAACAACAGAAGGATGAGGTCTATCTTTTTCTGTAAAAGATTTTATTTTATTTTGCTGAGTAACAACTGAGATCAGACTATTGGTAGTCCCGAAATCTATCCCTATTTTTTGAACCATTGTAATGCTCCTTCTACTTCTTCAATGATTACGTCTATGTTATGAATCGCTACTTTAACTTTAGGTTCATCTCTGTCTAACGCTTTAAGAGATGTGCGAAGTGGGGGAATTACCTCTTCTTCTAACAAGTTGATCGCTTTGGATTTTACTTTTCCTGTGTCATCTTTCAGGTGTACTCTCTCAGCTTTACCCAGCTGCTCTTTTGACTCAATGGTTTCCTGTAATTTTTGTAGCTGCGACTGAAGTTCTTCAATCTTCTTATTACTATCACTTAGTTGCAAATTTAGACTTTGCGTATCTGCTAACGCTTTATCTAGTTGCTTTTTGTAATATTGAGATTGTTCTTGTGCTTTTCTTTTATCATCTTGGGCGTCTTGCTGAGTTTTTAGGAAGCGAGCTATAAGAGCACCTAGCTCTTTTTTACTGCTACTGTTTATGTGTCCAGCGAGAAAAGACTCGATAGACAAACTAGGTGATTTTTCATCAATTTCTGCCGTTAAAATATTGGAAAGGGTATCAATAGCTTTAGTTTGAGTTGTTTTACCAAGACTAACTGACCACAAAGCGGCTATTGCCAATACGTTATACCTTAAACTCTTTAACTGAGCCGCTGTCATGCCTTTAGGCGCAGAATCAATTTCACTTTCGTTAATTTTGGCTGCTTCGGCTTTTGATTTGGATTTTTTAATCCCCTCAAGACGTTTATCAAATCGCTTATTTAACTCATTTATCAGGTAAGGAAGAGCGTTTTCATTGTCACCTAGTGATGACAGAATTGCGCGAAACACGTTAGAGTCATGCTTAGTAGGGTTTAAGAACGATATCTCACCAATAACGTCGCAAAAAAAGTTAATACAACTATTCTTTGCTTCATTGTTTGTAGCATTATAAACATTGGTGACAATTTCAGTTGTAAGCTTAAGATCTGAATCTCTGGCAAAAATAATACCTGGATATTTCTTTAAAATATCGGCAGACACTCTATCTTTAAAAACGATATTGTTAAGGTACTTCTTGTGAGTAGATAATAGTTTTAATGGTTTTTTAGTTTTTCCAGCTTCACCCTCTTTAAATACATCAACGATAACCTCGTCAATACTATTAAAAACGACTTCTTTTTTGGCTGCTTTATTTAATGATAATGTTTCGTTCATTTTAATTCTCTACTACGAGTTTGTCTTTAAACACCTCGTCATGATTTAATTTCTTCAAAAGTCTTTTGGCTTCCGTTGAAAGCCCTTCTGCTAATGCTTTTCTGTATAAAATAAAATTCAGCTTTGCTCTATCTTGAGCTGTAAACCCTGTTGTTTTGGACGATCTGGCTAAACCTTCTATTTCTTGATATTCAAGCTTGTCATATTCTTTTAATATTGAATTGATGATCAGTGACGTAACCCAATCTACTGGGATAGGGACAGAGCTACTTTCTAAATCAAGGTTAACTTTAGGGAGTTCGTTGCCATTAAAGAAACTTAATGAAAAATCTAAGCTGGGACTTTGATATGCCCCCTGGTTTGTGTCAAAGCGATTAAAATTAAACTCAATTAGATTTATAATTGATCTTGCAAGGTCTGATTTAAACCATTTCAAAGTGTCTAAAGCTTGATTTAGCTTGGTTACATGTTCTTCAAAAGTAATATGGATAGCACTGCCATCTTTGGCTTTTATGCCTTGCAGATATTTTACCAATGCATCTGTATACGATGTAGCGTTCGGATATCGCTCTTCACATATGTCGATAAATTTGTTTACTAGTTCATCTTTAATATCGTCACCAGCAAGCATTTCATAAAACAAAGCGTCTATTGCTTGAATATCGTTGGGATCTACAATATCAACTTCTAGCTCAAAGCTTCTTGAAACTTGCTGATTCAACAATTCAATTTTAAAGAATTTCTTATTAGAAGAAGTTAATATTTGCTTAACCTCAGTTTCCTCTACAACCTCATCATTTATCGTTATTTGATCGGCGTAGAGAAATTCAATATTTTCAAAAAAGCTGATATCTCTCACTTTTAAGCGAGTTGCACTAATTTCAATATGATCTATCAACAGTAACGGATTGCGAGTAGGGTGTGCTTCCCATTCATGTTGAATACGTTCAGCATCACTTAGAAATGTTGCTTTACAATAACGACAGCCATATTGGATTGGTTTATTGGGGCCTCTGTAGCTGGTATCGGGTATCGGGACGCTGCCACCAGCGTTGCCAGGATCAATAAAGTTTATGTAATAAGACATTGAATAGTTACTCCTTTACCACTGGATAATTCGCACTTCCCCAAAGCACTTGAGGATTATCCATCATGATATCTACTATTATTGGAACGAGCTTACTTAGGAATGCTACGCCATCTCTAATTTGCGAACGGTTTGCTGAACTTTGCCAAGTTGCACCACCGTGTATTAGTTGGTTTCTCAACGTGTATAAGCGTTGAAGGATAATGGCTACTAAGAGATCTGTGCGCTTAGAAGAAAGTGCATTGTTGGCTGCAACTTTTGCCTTAGCAAATCGTTCTTTCCACTCTTGTTCGGTTAACTTACCATTTTGGTAATCCCAAAATGGTTGATAAACATATTGGTTATCGAGCAACACCCGCACACTTGATGAAAACTCAGCCCATATTAGGTTATATAGTTTATTAGATTCATCCAGTTCGACAAGTTTAGCTATGAAAAGAGAAAAAGCTTCAGACTCGGTATGCCTTAACACTTCGGTATCTTGTGCGTATGCGGCGTTAAACGCAATCCATAGAAATATGAGTTGACTGTCTTGGTCATCGTTACATTGCTCTGATTTTTCTAGCCAGCTAAGAGCACGATGTACTCTCAATCCTAAGTTGTCAGAAAACTTATTTCTAATTTCACGTTGTTTACTTTTTAATGACTTGAAATCCATCTGATTGTTCCTTAATCCATTAACTCAGGTGTTAGTAAGAACTGCTTTAATTCTAATCCCTGCCCCCTAATATCTTTGTATCTATTTGTACTTGTGGCATTTATATGAAAATCAATTTTATCGCCACTCAACCTCACACTTAACTTATCTAAATTACGTTTGAGGTATTCTGTAGGAATTTTCAAATAATTAAAGCCCACGAAATCAGGCTCGGCTAGAGCCAGTTTTAGGTACTCTTCATTTTCAAGCAAATCTTTTGGGATCGTAATGAACCAGATATCTTTATCTTGATAATACTTAGATGTTCTAACACCTTTAAAAACTTCTGATGGAAAGTTCTTTTCAAGCCAGTTTTTTGCTTGCTGTTGGGTTGAAAGTGAATTTTCAGTAAAGTTTGGGCTTAAAGGTGTTGGTAAAGCGCTTCCTCGCATTAGGATCTTTGCAGTAATAATCGCCGTATTATTTTCATAGCCAAGCTCTGCTAAAGCATTCACTTTATCTTTCACCATTTCAGGTGACCAAAAAAACCAATTGTTCTGGGTAAAGTATTCGGCTATGTCACTAGATTTATTTTGGTAAACATTGCCCGCAACTAAGCCTAGTTGTGGTTGAACATCTGCTTCAGCTAACCCTAACTCAACTAAATCTTTAACTAAGCGGGAAAAAACAATATTTCGGTAATTTTCACAGGTAAAGATTTTGTAGCGCCCATCGGGGATCTCAAAATGTTCAAGTAGCTCACTAATTTTCACCCCAAGAGAGTCAAAATATGATTTAGCTTCTAATACAATCAGTGAGTTTGTGCCAGGTTTAAAAGCCAACAGGTCTATTTCTGGCCTTGGTATGGAATGCTTCCCGATTGCGCGCTTCTCTTCCTTCGTTAAATTGACTTTGAAGGACTGCCTGACCCAATAACCTTCATGTTCAAGTAACGTTTTTATAATACCTTCGAAAAGCTCCATGCTATATCTATCCCTTATAACTCAGTTTTAGTGCAACAAAATCAAGGCCAACTAAAGTTGTCTTCCATGATTGGGCAATAACAACTTCATCAGTTAAATAACCCAAAGAAGGTTTTAATGCGCGATATTTTTCGTTAATGAGTTTCATTTAACGTCCTTGTTACTATTTGGCTAGTTTACTAATGAAGATGATATTGAATCTGCAAGGTTCTTTTGGATGAGTTTCGCTTTATCAATTTTAGTTTTCAACTCTTCACAAGCTAAGAATAAATCTTCAACCTTACTTATAATTCTTCTTTGCTCATTAAGAGGTGGAATTGGAAAGATTAATGCCTTAAGTATTTTTTGATTAAGAAACAATCTAGTAGTACCTGCGCACATATCTTTAATTTTGTTCATACCATCTCACTCCCCTTGAAAGTAAAACAAAAAAATTCAGGGTCAATAAGCTCTTTTAAAAGTGTTACACGTAGCAAATTGGTTGAAATTAGTCCGTCTTCCGTTTCATCTGGTATTACACACACCTCGTCGATTGTTCCTGAACGGGAAATTATTAAGTCGCCACGAGTAGCAGAGGGCGTTCAGAATTCTGTGTCAGCCTAAATTGCTAAATATCTAGCACGCCATCTAACCTACCTTCGAAGTGAATGGCTAATTGCGACAATGTCAGGTTCCAACTGTGGATTGGCAGTGTCCATTTCTTCGAGGCGTTCAATATGCCTGCATACAATAATTTCATCAAGCTATTTTCATTCGGGAATGCGCCTTTAGTCTTGGTCAATTTCCTAAACTGGCGGTGAACCGCCTCGATAGCATTGGTGGTGTAAATGGCTTTTCGCACGTAATCTGGGTACTTGAAGTAAACCGACAGGTTCGTCCATTTACGACGCCAAGAGTCGATAACAATGGGATATAGCTTGCCCCATTTATCATCTAGCTCATCCAGTGCTGCTTCTGCGGCACCTTTAGTTGCTGCACGATAAACGGGTTTTAAGTCAGCCATAAAGGCTTTTTGGTGCTTAGAGGCTACGTACTTCATCGAGTTACGAATTTGATGAATAACGCACTGTTGAACCTCTGTTTCAGGATAGATAGTGCCAATGGCTTCAGGGAAACCTTTTAGTCCATCAACACAGGCGATTAAAATATCGGATACGCCACGATTATGTAAATCGGTCAGCACTGATAACCAGTAGTTAGCACCTTCGCTTTCTGATACGTAGAGGCCAAGTAATTCTTTACGGCCTTCAATATTAATACCCAGCACAGTATAAACCGCTTTGCTAACGTAGCGACCATTTTCCTTGATTTTATAGTGAATAGCGTCAAGCCAGATAAATGGATACAACGCATCAAGACTGCGAGATTGCCACGCTTTAAGCTCTGGTATTAGCTGGTCAGTCACAGCGGTTATTGTGGCTTCTGATACTTCAATGCCATACATTTCTTGAATGTGACTGCGAATATCACGATAGCTCATGCCTAACGCAAACATAGATAGGACTTTTTGGTCAATTTCTGGCGTTAACTTAGTTTGGTTTTTCTTAACGAGTTGCGGTTCAAAGGAGCCAGCGCGGTCTCTTGGTGTTTCAAGTTCAAATTGACCTACAGATGATTTAACGGTTTTTTTGCTAGTGCCGTTCTTACGGTTTGGTTGCAGATCAGCTTCTAGATGCTGCTCTAGCTCTGCTCTGAGTGCAGCTTCAGTTAATTGTTTAATTAGCGGTGTTAAAACACCATCTTCACCAGTTAACCCTTTACCAGATTGAAGTTCAGCTAATGCTTTGTTGAAGTCGAAAGATTGAGTCATGTGTCACTCCTGTTTTCTTAATATTACTGAAATGACACAGATTTCTAAACACTACCCACCTAGTAGCTAACATGCACTAGGTGTAAAAGCTATTATAAAGCTCGCAATTACCACTCAATAAGATGTTTATTTGGTTTAGAGCATTGCTCACAAAACGATAAATTTTCATAACGGGTTAACGTAACACTATAACTTTCATGACAGTGGTTACAGCACGTACTAACTTTTAGCGTACTTACAAAACCTGTAAGAATTATTTTCTCTGGTTCTACTGCTTCACTATCATTAAGTTGTTCAAACTCTTTATCTTCACAATCCACATCAGCGTTTTCAATGCCTGTTAACTCATACAAAAAATGTACTGCTTTTTTTGCGTCATCTACGGCTTTAAATAAGTAACGAAAATCATCTTTTAAATGCTTTATCCAAGACTTCAAATAAGCTGCATGATCTGTTCTTGGTGTAATTGTATTTTCAAGCCGCGTACATATAATTGCAGCACCTAGTTCAGCAACAAGCTCTTCATATGCATACTGCTCAGTACTATTGTTAGCTAAGTTGCGCTTCATTCTAGTGTCATGACCACTCCAATGAATTAACTCATGAATAGCAGTCGCATAATAATTATGCTTTTTGCTGCCATGAGAACTATCTACAAAATTAGTGGGGGATGGCAGATATATTTTATCTTCGTATACTCTATAAAACGCATCGGTATTACCATGCGTAATATTAGCTTTGCATCGAGCTATAAATTTATCAGCACTCGGATCTATCGCTATATCATCTGCAAATAAATCAGGGTGCGCGGGGTTGTAATTATTTACTTGGTCAGCGTTGAATACCGTATAAGGTTTAAAATAAATAATATAATCTTCATCACTAGGGTTATTTTTTTTAGCGTAAATAGGGCGAAATAAACGCGTTCCCTTTGAACGAATTTTTACCTTCGCTTTTTTTGTATTCCATTGTTTAAGTGTCGCCCATTCATCCGATTGAAATGCATTATCAAGGGTAGACGCCCAAAGTAATGTTGCGTTCATTCCACTAAAAAGGTGGTGTGTAATGGCATTTTTAGGTTCTAAAAAGCCATTATGCCAAGGTGCTATCCATTCCCCCAAGTTCTCCTGCATTTGCTCAATTAGCTTATCTACTACACCTCTTACATGTGCGTCTACTTCTTCCTTTTTCATAATTTAATTCCCTTTTAAAGCTATGAGTTATTTATAGATTACTATTTGTTAATTATGAATATTACCTTAATCTGATAAAGCTTCTCTACCTACAACACAATAAAGGTTACAATACCCTTAATAAAAAGCACTGCCTTCAGTGCTGGTTAATAATCCTTAAATCTTGCTTAAAAAATAGCATATCTAATGATATGGTAAGTTAAGTTACGGAAAACAAAATAATAAAGGGTCAAAATGACAGATAACAATTTCTCTTCAACCGCTGCTTTTTTATGGTCAGTCGCTGACTTACTTCGCGGTGATTTTAAACAATCTCAATATGGCCGTATAATCCTACCTTTTACACTGTTAAGGCGTTTGGAGTGTGTGCTTGAAGCCACTAAACCAGCTGTGCTTGAGAAGTACGAAGCAGTAAAAACCATGCCTATTGAAGCACAAGACAAGCTCCTTACTCACGCAGCGCAGTTAAGCTTTTACAATAATTCAAAAATGGATTTAAACCGCCTTGGCGAAACCGATGTAGCCAGTAACCTAGAAAGCTATATTCAATCGTTTAGCCCTAATGCGCGTGAAATTTTTGAACATTTTGATTTTTTTAACACCCTAGATAAGCTGGCAGAAGCCGACCTACTTTATAAAGTAGCTAAACGCTTTGCTACAACCGACCTACACCCAGATGTTATAAATAACTATGGCATGGGTTTAGTGTTTGAAGAGCTTATTAGGCGCTTTGCTGAAAGCTCTAACGAAACCGCAGGTGAGCACTTTACCCCGCGCGACATTGTACGTTTAACCACGTCTTTAGTGTTTACCAATGACGACAATGCGCTTACGCAATCGGGCTTAGTGCGCTCAATTTACGACCCAACAGCGGGTACGGGCGGGTTTTTATCATCAGGTATGGAATACGTACTAGAGCTTAACAATAAAGCATCGCTTTCAGCATTTGGGCAAGAGCTAAACCCAGAGTCATACGCTATATGTAAAGCCGATATGCTTATTAAAGGCCAAAAGGTCGATAACATAAAACTCGGTAATACATTATCAAACGACCAGCTACGCACCGAAAAATTTGATTACATGTTATCTAACCCGCCATTTGGCGTGGATTGGAAAAAAATTCAAAAACAAATTAACGATGAACACACCGAAAAAGGCTTTGAAGGCCGCTTTGGTGCGGGTTTACCGCGCGTGTCTGACGGCTCGTTACTGTTTTTAATGCACCTAGTTAGCAAAATGCGCCCACAACACGAAGGGGGCTCGCGCATTGGTATTATTTTAAATGGCTCACCGTTATTTACCGGTGGTGCGGGTAGTGGTGAGAGTGAAATACGCCGTTACATTCTCGAAAACGATCTGCTAGAGGCCATTGTAGCCCTACCTACAGATATGTTTTACAACACCGGCATAGCAACTTATGTGTGGGTGCTTTCAAGCCACAAGCCAGCTAACCGTAAAGGTAAAGTACAACTTATAAATGCGGCAAAAGAACGTGCTAAAACAGACGGCAGAGGCCGCAGCGGTGGTGGTGAAGTTGAAGGAAATGATGAGAATGTATTCTATGCAGCTATGCGTAAGTCACTCGGTAGCAAACGTAAAGAACTAACAGAAGATGCAATAGAAACCATTGTTAAAACATACGGCCAATTTGTAGAAAACGACTTTAGTAAAATATTCGATTACCAAGAATTTGGTTATCGCCGTATTACAGTAGAGCGCCCATTACAACTGGCTGTTTATCCAAAAGATGAGCTACGCATTAGTGCTTTAACAACCGATAAATCATGGAATAAGCTAAACGAGCATACACAACACACTATTCTTGCAGCGCTTGCCTCACTTAATAGCAAGTATTTATCTCGCGATGTGTTTTTAAAAGCACTGACTACTGAATTAGATACAGCAACACCAGCAGTTAAGCTAAGCGCTGCACAGCTCAAGCTGATAGTTAAACACTTAAGTGAACACGACGACGAAGCCGAAATATGCAAAACCAAAGGTAAAATAGAAGCCAACCCAGACTTACGTGATAACGAAAACGTACCTCTCACTGAATCCGTTGACGACTACTTTGCGCGTGAAGTACTACCCCATGTACCAAATGCGTGGATTGATACTAAAAAAACTGACGAGCAAGACGGTGAAGTAGGTATAGTTGGCTACGAAATACCATTCAATCGCCATTTTTACGAATACGTACCACCAAGATCACTTACCGAAATTGATGCGGACTTAGATAAAGTATCGAGCGATATTATGCAGCTGCTTAACGAGGTGCATTCATAATGACAGGTCGTTATAAATCATATCCTGAATATAAGAAATCAGGAATTGAATGGGTAGGAGATATCCCTAGCACTTGGGAAGTTAAGCCTACTTTTTCAGTATTTGATCCATCAACAGTAAAAAATGTAGATGGCAAAGAGGCTGTTGTTTTATCACTTAGCTATGGAAATATCATAAAAAGAGACGTAGAAAAAAACTTTGGGTTACTACCTGAATCTTTCAATACTTACCAAATTGTGAATGATGGTGATTTGATTCTTCGTTTGACAGACTTACAAAATGATAAAAAAAGTTTACGTGTTGGTCAGGCAAAACAAAGAGGAATTATTACTTCTGCATATTTGAAGTTACGGTCTACAGATATTATAGAGCCTAGTTTTGCTTATAGATTACTTCACTCATATGATACCACTAAAGTTTTTTATGGTATGGGGGGAGGATTGAGGCAGTCAATGAAATTTGAAGATTTTAGGCGACTTCCTATTGTTTTACCTTCAATAAAAGAACAACAAAAAATAGCCAGCTTTCTCGATCACGAAACCGCTAAAATCGACACCTTAATTGCCAAGCAAGAAAAGCTAATTGAGCTGTTAAAAGAAAAGCGCCAAGCGGTCATTTCTCACGCAGTGACCAAAGGGCTTAACCCAAATGCTCCAATGAAAGATTCTGGTGTGGAATGGTTGGGTGAAGTGCCTGAGCATTGGGAAATAATCTTCATTAAGCACCTATCACAGGTAAAACGTGGAGCTAGTCCAAGACCTATTGATGATCCCAAATATTTCGATGATAACGGCGAATATTCTTGGACACGCATTGCTGACGTTTCGAGTTCAGGTATGTATCTAACTGAAACTACGCAGAGACTTTCAGCGCTTGGTTCATCGTTAAGTGTTAGGTTGGAAGCTGGTGAGTTGTTTTTGAGTATTGCTGGCACAGTGGGCAAGCCTTGCATTACAACATCTAAAGCCTGTATTCACGATGGCTTCGTTTACTTCCCACAGCTTAGAATAAACAACAAATACCTATATTATATCTTTGATGCAGGACAAGCATATTTAGGGCTTGGGAAGATGGGTACTCAGCTGAATCTTAATACAGATACTGTTGGAGGAATTAAAATTGGCTTACCTCCAGAAAATGAAATTGAGGAAATAATCTCCTATATAGAGAAAAAAAATACGCAATACTCTGATTTGATCAGTAAAGCTGCATGTTCTATTGACTTAATGAAAGAACGCAAAATAGCCCTTATCTCAGCAGCAGTAACAGGAAAGATAGACGTGCGTGATTGGGAGTCACAAGGAGTTTAAGGATGAGTAATCTAACAAGCCTAGCTCCCTTAAGCCAAGAGCTGGCCGCACTGATCCACAGTGCCAAGCAGCGCGCTGCGGTCGCAGTGAACAGTGAAATTACTTTGTTGTATTGGCAAGTGGGTAATCGCATTAATCAAGCTGTGCTGGGCGGCGAGCGAGCCGATTATGGCAAACGAGTGATTGCCACGCTTTCTAATGAGCTAACGTTACAATTTGGCAAAGGGTGGAGTAAGCGCAACCTTGCGCAAATGGTTAAGTTTGCAGAGGTTTTTTGGGATATAGACATTGTGCACGCACTGCGTACACAATTGAGCTGGACCCATATTCGCCAGTTAATTGCTATTGATGAACCCATAAAGCGAGACTTTTACACCACAATGGCCATTCAGGAACGCTGGTCAACCCGCACCTTGGATGAGCGCATAGGTGCCTTGTTGTTTGAGCGCACGGCTATTTCTAAAAAGCCAGACGATACCATTGTGGCCGAACTCTCTGAGCTGCGAAATACAGGCCAGTATAATCAGGAACTGCTGCTTAAAGACCCCTACATTCTCGATTTTTTAGAGCTGAATGACCGCTACTTAGAGAAAGATTTAGAAGATGCCATTTTAAGAGACATTGAGCAGTTTTTATTAGAGCTGGGTGCCGGTTTTAGTTTTGTGGCCCGTCAAAAGCGTATCCAAATTGACAACGATGATTTTTATATCGACTTGCTATTTTACAACCGTAAGTTAAAGCGTTTGGTGGCAATCGATTTAAAGCTCGAAAAGTTTAAACACAGCCACAAAAGCCAGATGGAGCTATACCTCAACTGGCTAAAAAAATATGAAACCGAAGAGGGTGAAAACCCACCACTTGGGATCATTTTGTGCTCCAGTAAAAAACAAGAACAAATTGAGTTACTTGAAATGGAAGGCAGCGATATTCATGTTGCAGAATACCTAACGCATTTGATGGATGTTGAACTACTCGAACAAAAATTACAGCACTCTATTGCCAAGGCAAAGCAACGATTAAATCAAAAGGATGAGTAAATGAGCCAAGCAAAAACAGTAAGAGAGTTGCAATTTCAAAATGACATTATTGACCAAATGCTTGCACAGGGCTGGTTACTGGGTGAGTCGAATAAATATAATAAAGAGTTAGCTCTTTACCCAGAAGATGTTGTTACCTTTGTAAAAGACTCGCAGCCTGAGCAATGGGATAAATTGCAAAAACATTACCCAGAGACTGACCGAAGCCCTAATGCAACCGCTGATGCTTTACTTAAAAGCCTAGAGCGTAACTTAAAAAACAAAGGCACGCTTTGGGTATTACGTAATGTAATTAAAGACCGTGGCGCTAAATTTAGTTTATGTAGTTTTAAGCCAGATCACGATTTAAACCCTGATGCGAGTAAACGCTATAACAAAAATATTTTACGCGTGGTACCTGAGCTAAAATACTCACCGAATGGTTATGATGGCCGGTTAGATTTAACTTTATTTGTAAATGGGTTACCGGTTGTAACTTGCGAGTTAAAGTCTGAATTTAAGCAGTCGCTCAATAATGCCAAAGTGCAATACATGAAAGACCGCCAGCCAAAAGATCCAACCACTAAAAAGGCAGAGCCATTATTGACCTTTAAACGCGGTGCGTTAGTTCATTTTGCAGTAAGCCAATATAACGTGGCAATGACAACGCGTTTAGCGGGGAATAAAACCTTCTTTTTACCGTTTGACCAAGGTACAGCAGAAGGCGCTGCGGGAAATGATATTCCGGCTGATGGCAGCTATGCGACCTCGTACCTTTGGAACGAGATATTTCAAAAAGATAACTTGTTACTTATTTTAAGCCGTTATATTCACTTAGAAGTAAAAGACGAAGAGCAACTTGATGGCCCAATAAAAGTAAAAGAAACCATGATATTCCCGCGTTATCATCAATGGGCTGTGGTGTCTAAGCTTATAAATACAGTTGATTTTGAAGGGACGGGTAAAAAGTACCTTATTCAGCATAGTGCGGGCTCGGGTAAGTCGAACTCTATTGCGTGGTTGTCGCATCAGCTGGCCTCTAAACATTACTTAACTGAGCACCCAGAATTACAAAAACAAGCGGGCGACAAAGTATTTGACTCAGTAATAGTAATTACCGACAGAACCGTTTTAGACAGCCAACTACAAGACACAATTTATCAGTTTGATCATAACGAAGGGATGATAGCGCGCGTTAACCGCGAAGAGGCACAAGGCAGTAAATCGAGCCAGTTAGCCGGTGAGCTAAAAGCCAGTACCTCAATTATTATTGTAACCATACAAACCTTTCCTCATGTTTTAGAGGCAATACGTAAAGATTCTACCCTAGCTGGGCGAAGTTTTGCGGTAATAGCCGATGAAGCGCACTCTAGCCAAACGGGAACAACCGCACGTAAGTTGCGTGAAGTGCTAATGGCTGAGCAACTTGAAGGCGATGACGAGCTAGACAGCGAGGATATGCTGCGTTTATCGCTAGAGGCCCGTAAAGGCTCTAATAATATTAGTTACTTTGCCTTTACAGCAACACCTAAAGCTAAAACTCTAGAGCTATTTGGCCGCCCTGAAGATTTAGACGCACCGCTAAGTGATACTAATAAGCCATTACCCTTTCATGTGTATTCAATGCGCCAAGCCATTGAAGAAGGCTTTATTTTAGATGTACTGCAAAACTACACCAGTTACCGTGTGGCGTATCAATTAGCTCACGATAACCCGCAGTCTGATCAAGAAGTAGATAGCAAAAAAGCGGCGTCTAAAATGGCTAAATGGGTAAGGCTACACCCCTATAATATTGCCCAAAAAGTTGAAACAATTGTTGAGCACTTTAATGCCAAAATTAAACACTTATTAGGCGGAGAAGCCAAAGCAATGGTGGTGACGAGTAGCCGTTTAGAGGCTGTACGTTACAAGCTTGCTTTTGAAAAGTACGTAATGGATAAAGGCTATGAAAACGTCAATGCGATGGTCGCGTTTTCTGGTGAAGTAAACGACCCTGATATTCCTGATCATGCCTTTACTGAAAAAGCGATGAACCCTAATTTACGTGGCCGCGATATGCGCAAAGCCTTTGACACGAACGACTACCAAGTAATGTTAGTAGCGAATAAATTTCAAACAGGATTTGACCAGCCTAAATTAGTGGCTATGTATGTTGATAAACCATTAAAGGGTGTTGAATGTATTCAAACACTCTCTAGGCTAAACCGTACTTGCAAAGGTAAAGATAAAACCTTTGTGCTTGATTTTGTAAACGACCCTGAAGAAGTTTTAGAAGAGTTTAAAGTTTACTTTCAAACCGCTGAGCTTTCAGGGGTATCAGATCCAAATATTGTTTACGATATTATGGATAAGCTTGCTGAGGTGGGTATTTACCAGTGGTTTGAAGTAGAAACCTTTGTAACCGCTTATAACAGTAAACATGCCAAGCAAGACAAGCTCACCAATATTATGAAAGCGCCGGTTGAGCGCTTTAAGTTGCGCTACAAAGAAGCGACTACGGTACTGCAATCAGCTCAAAAAGAGCTTTCAAAAGCGAAAGATGAGAACAACGACAAAGCGATTAAGTACAGTGAGAACAGTGTTAAGCACGCTAAAGAAGCCAGAGATATTTTAGATGTGTTTAGAAAAGATTTAATCTCGTTTTATCGTTACTACGAGTTTAGCTCTCAAATTGTTGACTTTAACGACACTGACTTAGAAAAGCTCAGTGTATTTGCTAAAAACTTACACCCACTCTTACGCATGGATGTAATAGAAGACGACGTTGACCTAACCGATGTAGTAATGACGCATTATCGGCTGCATGAACAACGCGAAGCTGATTTACAGCTAGGCCACAAAGTAGGCGAAGAGCCTAAAAGCTACTTACCACCAAGCAAAGAAGGCTCGGGCGCAGTACCAAAGGATCCTAAAACTGAGCTTTTAAACGAAATCATTGAGCGCATGAACGACCTGTTTGCTGAAGATGGCCTATCTGAAAACGATATGGTTAATTACGCTAATGCAATTATGGGTAAAGTAGCCGAAAACGAAACCGCAATGGATCAGGTTAAGCACAATACCAAAGAGCAAGCCATGCTAGGCCAATTCCCAGAAGCAATTCAAAACGCGATTATTGAAAGTATGGATACTCACAATGCAATGGCCATGAAAGCACTATCAAGCGATTTAGTGTCTAAAGGCATAGCGAGCTTGGTATTCGACATGCTAATGAAAGGTGTTGCTGCTAAAGGCGATGAGCAACGCAGTTAAAGTTTATTTTTATTGGTAAGCCGTAATAGCTTACCTTTTTAATTTGATAAAAAGGCACGTTCACAGGTAAGCAATATGGAAGTTAAGTTCAACTCATTACGTGATTTAGTAAAGCTAATTATTGAAGGTACAGTCACATTTAATGATGACAGTAGTGCATATAGTTTGATAGAGACTATGTGCGACACATATTTTGAGGATGAGCAGGTAGCGGATTATAGAGGGCATTGCTCTGCTGATGATGTACAGCAAGAGCTAGAATGTGATCTTGGTGATTATGAATGGGCAGAAGTAATCTTTTACGATTTTAATATGCACGAAATAAAAAACCAGCTAGCGATATCAGACCGTTGCTCTAGGCTTTATACCGACGATGAGCTTGAGCATTTTATAAGTGAGTATTTGAGCTGTTGGCGTAAAAATGCAGTTAATGCTCTTTTAGATAAGCTCAAAAATTGATAAAAATATAAAATTAATATTTTAGCCACAAATTTTTAAATCCTAAGTGTTAGGAGTAAAAATGGCATGAGTTTTAACTTAAGTAGTACTGAAGGTGGTACCTTGCTTTCTGTTTGTTTGATTTGTGTTTATAATTCAATTATTTACAATCATGGTTAAGATGACCCCAGCCCACCATTAACGGTTTTTAAATTCGTTTGTTTAAAAACCCTAAAAAACCCGCAACTTGAGCAATCAAGTCGCGGGTTTTTTTATGGCTAAAATGATTGAATTTATTGTGCTTTGGTTTATCTTGCGAACCCCGAACCCCGAACCCCGAACCCCGAACCCCGAACCCCGAACCCCGAACCCCGAACCCCGAACCCCGAACCCCATACCACTAAAAGACTAGTCGCTTACTTACCTATTTTTTGTATTATGAGCCAATGATTAACTGCGAGCTTTGATATGGATATTTTTACAGCTGAACACATTTCCCCTTTAATTTCGCTTTTACTCATTTTACTGGCGGGGTTTACTTCGTTTGTATCGGCGGCTTTTGGTGCGGGCGGCGGGTTAATGCTGTTGGTGGTCATGGCGTCGGTTATGCCGATGGCGGTGGTGGTGCCTGTTCATGGTTTAGTGCAGTTAGGCTCTAATGCCAATCGATTATTGTTAAGTATTGCTCATCTTGATAAGCCGATGTTGTTATATTTTACTCTGGGTGGGTTAATTGGTGCCGGGTTATCAAGCCAAGTAGTGAGCGATATTAACCTTGATAGTATGAAGCTGTTTGTGGCTTTATTTGTGATTTATTTACTGTGGGGAACAATCCCTGAATTTAATAAAGACTCACGATTAGGGCGTTTAATAGCGGGTGTAATTACGGCATTTATTTCTACTTTTGTGGGAGCAAGTGGGCCTCTGGTGGCAAGTTATTTACACATTAATCATTACGATAAGCTTAAATTCACCGCGACTTTTTCAAGTATTATGACCTTGCAGCATAGCTTAAAAGCCGTTGTTTATGCGGGGCTAGGTTTTAGCTTTTGGCAATGGTTGCCGTTAACACTGGCGATGATTTTAAGCGGAGCCATTGGCACCTGGTTAGGCATTCGTTTACTTAAGCGGCTCTCGGTGGCGCGTTTTAGGGTTTTTTTTAAAGTGATTTTAACTCTGCTTGCCATGCAGCTTGCATGGCAAGGGGTGAGTGTAATGCTTACTTAGTAGCGGCTTTTATTGGTTTATCGCCATCAAATAACTCAAAAATACGATTGCTATTAAATGAGTTTGTAGCAACGTGAAGCAATGCGTTGGCTACATTTTCGCGGCTAATTTTAGCCTTTGACTGATCGCTAGGGCGCTCTGTTGTTACTTCCAAAGAGGCACTTTCGTTAGTTAATGTTCCTGGGCGGACAATTGTGTAATTGAGTCCACTGTGAATTAAATGCTCATCAGCCATATGTTTTGCTACAAGATAAGGCTTTAAGTCACTATCTATCGCATCAGGATCGTCTGCACCAATAGAGCTGACCATAATAAAGTGTTTCACACCGTGCTCTTTAGAATAAGTTGCTGCTTTTGTCGCTGCCCACAAATCAATAAGTACGGTTTTATCTGTGCCTGTACTTCCACCTGAACCTGCTGCAAAGATAACTTGGTCGCAGCCATTAACGGCATTTGAAAAGTCACCTTCTAAATCCTGTTCAACAATACTTAAAAATGGGCTATCTAAATCACGCAGTTTGCTTTTGTCTCTTACAAGTGCAACAACATTTTGCTCATTTTCTAAAAGTAGTTTGGTAGCCATTTTACCAATTTGACCACTTGCGCCAATAATTAAAGTCTTACTCATAATTAATTCCTTCTCAATATAGTGTAAAGATTGTTCGTACAAACAGACCTTGGGGTAGGAAATTATTTTTAAAGAGTAAATGGGATTTAAACGAGCTTATTTAAAAAAACATATTAGTGAAAGGTTATTACTTAACTGAGTATTAAAATTAGCTATTTTTTAAGGCGTTTTTTAGAACTTTTTATTCGATCATTATACTTACTTCGGTTACAAAGCTACGGTGGTATAAGCCAATACGTACACTGCGTTCTTGGTAATTACAGTAAATAGCTTTGTAGGTATTATTACCTTTAAATTTTATTGCGAATAAGGTCACGAACAATAAAGCGGCCTGGGTGAATAGCTTGGCTTACGCGTTCGCTTAGTGGGCGAGGTTCATTGTTTAAACTACTAATTAAGTGCTCGGCAGATAGCGGTGCACTGCATAATGCTCGCGCGCCAAAGCCGGTAAAAATATGCAGGCCCTGTTGTGGTTTTTTTAATGCTTGGTATTGATAGCGCTTACCCAAACGTAAATTAGCAAATGCATGTGTATAGTCAGTTTGCTCCACCCATTCACCGGCCATAGGTAAATGGTCAATAAAACTACAGCGAACAGCGGCTTTAGCTGAGCTAATTTTGCCTAAGCTGGTGGCAAATTCAGTGTTGTTATAAAAACTCAGTAATTGCTCGCGGTTAGTTTGATTATCTTGCTCGGTCACTTCACGGCTTTTACTGTTTTTTTCAAAGGTGGCACCCATACAATGGTGATCTAAGTAAGCGGGGGGGAAATACCCCTTGTGACACAACACGGTTTTTAGCTTACGTGATTGCGTGCTTGCTTGAACATGTGACACCTGTCCGCGTACGCCAACAATAGGGAGCGTTTTAGTTTGCGCAAATGCATCGCTGTGTTCACCGGCGCAAATAATCACATCGCTAAAGGGGCCAAATGTTTGTTTTTGCGTGGTTAAGTACCAGCCATCGGGTTGTTTGTTAAGTTGCTCAATGTGGCAATTAAATAGGCTCTCAAACTCATTTAATTGCTGTGCGGCATCTAACATAGCACAGACTAACTGGGGGGGATTAACCCAGCCGCCTTGTTCAAAAAACACCCCTGAGTAACCTGTTTTAACCCCAGCGATAGCATCACCCTCATCAGCAGTCACATTTCGCATAAGCTGCTCTGGCCACAGCTGTTTATCAGCGAGATTTTGATGACGCTCTGCCAATGGCTGTTTTACTGCATGTTGCAGCACACCACACCACTGGTGATCAAACAAAAAGCCATTGTTGAGTAATTGATTGTAAAGCCGCTTTGCGTATAAAAAACTATGGGCAAATAGTTCACTGTGTGGCGAATTTTTTGCTTGTAAATGTGGATATACCGCCCCTTGTATATTATGTGATGCACCCATAGCCGGTTGTTTATCTTGGCAAAATAAGTGGCTTGGTATACCGCGTTTGGCGAGGCTATAAAGAATACAACTGCTCGCTATACCACCGCCAATAACAGCCACATTAGTAAGGGGAGTGTGGTGATGTTCAAAATAGGCGGGGGCTGATTGTTTTAGATTAGCCTGAGCGAGTGTACCAACTAGCATCTCACGTTTTCGGCCAAAGCCTTTAGCTTTTTGCATGCTAAAGCCTGCTTCAATTAAGCCACGACGAACAAAGCCCGCAGCGGTAAATGTGGCTAATGTGGCGTTGCTTCTGGAAATATCGACCATGGCATTAAATACACTTTGCTGCCACATATCAGGATTTTTACTTGGCGCAAAGCCATCTAAAAACCAGGCATCAACCAGCCCACTTTGTGGGTAGCTCATGCTATTAATACACTCGAGTACATCACCAAAGTAGAGGTCGAGCACCACAAGGCCATTGGCAAATTCAAGGCGGTGGCAGCCATTTAAATTAATCGGGTAGTGGGAGATGAGTTGGGCGCTTAAATGACTTAAACTAGGCCAAGCTTGTAAGGCTTGTTTTAAATCATTTACGCTAAGTGGATATTTTTCAAAAGAAATAAAATGCAGTCGTTGCACGTTATTAGGCTGTTGACTTTGAACTTGTGGGCATTGCAGGTGGTCAGAAAACTGCAGCCATGCATTCAAAAAATTAAGCCCTGTACCAAAACCGGTTTCGGCTATAACAAAGTGCTCACGGTCATGATTTTGTAACCGTGACTCTATATTGTTTTGTTGATAAAACACATAATGAGACTCAGCGAGGCCGTCGTCATTAGAAAAATAAACATCATCAAAGTCATTAGCAACCGGTGTGCCTAAGTCGTTAAAGTGTATGTGGGCGTTTTTTATCATGACCAATTCAATTTTATAGATAATTTTTTAATTATTTTACGTGTTTTCTTTGAAATAGTCTGGCGT
Organism: Pseudoalteromonas sp. 2CM36K; assembly: GCF_023161865.1. Lineage (NCBI taxonomy): Bacteria > Pseudomonadati > Pseudomonadota > Gammaproteobacteria > Alteromonadales > Pseudoalteromonadaceae > Pseudoalteromonas > Pseudoalteromonas sp. 2CM36K. Next base: position 109,082 of record NZ_JALNTK010000003.1, on the reverse strand, counting down.
TATTTATAAGCTTTGGGTTCAGAGTACAAGTGTACGCTAGAAAGCTGACCACTTAGGTGATTAAATTCGCGTAAAATAGAACACAATTAAGTATTAAGCTAAGGGAATTACCCATGAGAAGAGCCGTAATAACAGGCATCGGTGTTGTATCAAGCATCGGCAATAATAAAGAAGAAGTATTAGAGTCACTAAGAGCGGGTAAAAGCGGTATTGCTTTTAACCAAGAATTTGCTGATTACAAATTGCGCAGCAATGTATCAGGTAAAATTGATATTGATGTTAAAGAGCATGTTGACCGCAAAGCAATGCGCTTTATGGGTGATGCAGCGGCTTATTCTTATATCTCAATGGCACAAGCGATTGAAGATGCGGGCCTTAGCGACGAACAAGTATCAAACGAGCGCACTGGTTTATTAGTGGGTTCTGGCGGCGGTTCATCAAAATGGCAAGTAGAAGCGGCCGATATCCTTCGCGAAAAAGGCGTTAAGCGCGTTGGCCCTTACATGGTGCCACGTACTATGGCGAGCACCACCTCGGCTTGTTTAGCAACGCCATTTAAAATTAAAGGCGTTAACTACTCAATTAGCTCGGCGTGTGCAACCTCTGCGCATTGTATTGGCCATGCCGTTGAGCAAATTCAACTAGGCAAGCAAGACGTTATTTTTGCAGGTGGTGGTGAAGAACTTCACTGGACGCTAGCGATGGAATTTGACGCTATGGGCGCGCTTTCGACTAAATATAACGACACACCTGAAAAAGCATCACGTACATACGATGCTAACCGCGATGGTTTTGTGATTTCAGCCGGTGGCGGTATTGTGGTTGTTGAAGAGCTAGAACACGCACTTGCACGTGGCGCGCACATTTATGCTGAAATTACCGGTTACGGCGCAACCTCAGATGGTTACGATATGGTTGCACCATCGGGTGAGGGCGCAGTACGTTGTATGCGCCAAGCAATGCAAAACGTTGATAGCATTGATTACTTGAATACCCATGGTACGTCAACACCCGTAGGCGATGTGAAAGAGCTGGGCGCTATTCAAGAAGTATTTGGTGGTAACTCGCCAATGATCAGCGCAACTAAAGCAATGACAGGCCATGCACTGGGTGCGGCAGGTGTACATGAAGCCATTTTTTCATTGCTAATGCTTGAGCATGGTTTTGTTGCGCCATCTATCAATGTTGATGAGCTTGATGAGCAAGCAGTGGGCTTGAACATTGTAACTGAAGCCAAAGACGTTGAACTAAATACGGTTATGTCTAACAGTTTTGGTTTTGGCGGCACCAATGCCACATTAGTAATGAGCAAATACAAAGGCTAAATAAACCTTTAACTATTTTAAAGCCGAGCAAAATGCTCGGCTTTTTCGTTTGTGCAAATAGGCGGTTGTTCGTTACAATAGGGTCTCATTTTGCCAAACGGATTCACAATGAAAATTCTTGCCGATCAAAATATGCCTTTAGTTGAGCAATTCTTTAAAGATATGGGTGAGGTTGAGCGATTTGATGGCAGGCAATTAACTCCAGAACAACTCATTGATGTTGATGTATTACTGACTCGTTCAGTCACCCAGGTCAATAGTGAATTATTAGCACAGGCTAATAAGCTAAGCTTTGTAGGTACAGCCACTATTGGTGTGGATCATATTGATACCGATTTGCTCAACGCAAAAAATATTGATTTTACCAGTGCACCTGGCTGCAATGCGATTGCGGTTGCTGAGTATGTGATAAGTAGCTTATTTGCATTAAGTCAAGAAAACGCCAGCCCATTAAGCGGGAAAACAATTGGTATTGTGGGTGTGGGTAATATTGGTAGTTGCCTCGCGCACAAGCTAAAAGCACTTAACGTTAATTTACTATTGTGCGACCCAAAAAAGCATGAGCAAGGGCTATTAACCGAGCACGTTGAGCTTGATGAGCTATTAGCGCGGTCAGATATAGTCACGTTTCATGTGCCGTTAGTAAAAACAGGTACGCATAAAACACTGCACATGCTTGATAAAAAGCGCTTAACTACGCTTAAACCTGGGCTTACTTTAATTAATGCCAGCCGAGGTGATGTGGTTGATAATCAAGCATTACTTGAGGTGATGGAAGCCGGCGCTGAGCTCGATTTAGTGTTGGATGTGTGGGAAAACGAACCTAACATTTTAACCGAGTTACTTGAGCATGTTCGCTATGCCAGTGTGCACATTGCCGGACATACTCTTGAGGGTAAAGCTCGGGGTACACAAATGTTGTATCAAAGCTTGTGTGAGCTAAAAGGGGTTAACGCAATAAAATCGCTTGATGATTTTTTACCGCCTCCTGCAATTAAAAAAGTCGCTCTAGGAAATAGTTTTAGCGAAACAGATATAGCTCGTTTAGTGCATTTAGTTTATGACGTACGCCGTGATGATGGCATTTTACTGCGTCACTTGACCGATGAAGGCTTTGACAGTTTACGAAAAAATTATCCAACCCGACGTGAATTTAGCACCGTGGTGGTTGAAGGTGATAGCACCGAGCTTGCTGCACTTGCGCAGCTTGGTTTTACTACAGCAAACTAATTTAATTAGCACGGTTGTTTTAATCGTGCTTACAGAGGATGAAATATGTCGCAAAAATATAACGTTGCCGTACTCGGCGCTACAGGCCTTGTAGGTCGTCAAATCATTGAAACTTTGGAAGATCGTAAATTTCCGGTCGATCAGCTGTTTTTATTAGCAAGCAGCCGCAGTGCTGGCGAAGATATAAAGTTTCGTGGTGAGACCATAGAAGTACGTGATGTTGAAGGCTTTGACTTTAGCCAAGCGCATATCGGTTTATTTTCTGCTGGTGGCAGTGTATCTGAAAAATATGCCCCTATTGCCGCAGACGCTGGCTGTATCGTTATTGATAACACATCGCACTTTAGAAATGACTTTGAAGTGCCGCTTATTGTGCCAGAAGTAAATGCATCGAGCTTAGCCGATTTTAGAAATCGCAATATTATTGCCAACCCTAATTGTTCAACCATTCAAATGATGCTTGCGCTTAAGCCTATTTATGATGCATACGGCATTGATCGTATTAACGTTTCAACTTACCAAGCGGTGTCGGGAGCGGGTAAAGAGGCAGTTGATGAACTGGCTAAACAAACTGCAAATTTAATGAATGCACGCCCAATGGAAAACGAAATATTTCCTAAGCAAATTGCGTTTAATGTGATACCGCAAATCGATAGCTTTGAAGATAACGGCTATACGCGCGAAGAAATGAAAATGGTAAACGAAACGCATAAAATTTTAGGCGATACAACCATTGCGGTAAACCCGACTTGTGTTCGCGTCCCTGTATTTTTTGGTCATTCTGAGTCAATTAATATTGAAACGCGTATGCCTTATGATTTTGAGCATGTAAAGCAACTCTTGAGTGATGCGCCAGGTGTTGAGCTAATTGATGATGCTGGCGACTACCCAACGGCTGTATCAGATGCCAGTGGTAATGATACTGTTTATATCGGCCGTTTACGTGCTGATATTTCACACCCACATGGATTAAATATGTGGGTAGTAAGTGATAATACCCGTAAAGGGGCTGCAACCAATAGTGTACAAATAGCAGAAGAACTGATTGCTAATTATATGTAATTAGCCTGAAAATAGTGATGATTTCAATAAACGGCAAACCACGGTGGTTTGCCGTTTTTTTATGCTATAACCGCCATTTTTTTGCCACTTATTAACTAAGAGAGTGTAAACATCTTGATAAACAACATAAAAACATTTTTATCATGATGTTTAAGGTATTTATTTTCAATGCGTTGCGATGGATATTATGGCTTAACTGGTTTATAGTTTGTAACTGGAATAGAGCTTGCAATAAAAATAGATTGTAATAAAAATGTGCGTTGGCCACGTGGCTAACAACGGCAAGAATAATCAATGTTTAAGCGCCAATTTTAAAGCGCTGCGTTAACATTTAAACATTAAAGGATCAGCATGCGCGGTTTCGTTTCACTTATTATATTAGCGTCTGCACTGATGGTAACGACTGTTTACTCTCAAGACAGTACCCAATTAAGAGGGCCTAAAGGCGCAGATTATGGCGCGCAGAGTCGCTCTATTGGGCCAATAAAACCAACCGATACACTTTGGCGTATTGCCGTTAAAGTTCGCCCAGATAACTCAGTCAGCATTTATCAAGTAATGCAGGCCTTGTATAACAAAAACCCCAACTCATTTTTAGAACAAAACTTAAATCACATGCAAAGTGGTTCGTATTTAAAAATACCTACTTTGGCAGAAATTAGACGAGTAAACCCGCAATTAGCTAAGCAACGTTCTGAGCAAGACGATGAACTGTGGGAAAAAAAGAAAAATGGGACACTCACTCAAGCAGAGATCAATTCAGCACAAACACAAGTAACCCAAGCCCGCAAAGCAGACGTTGATGAAGCCAAAAAAGAATTACAACAAGAATTAAAAGCGATTAAATCAGATCAAGGTAATAAATTAGTTGAGCTTCAGCAGCAGTTTAAAAGTTCGGTTAGTAACGTAGAGGAGATTTTAGTTGAAAACAACAATCTTAAAAAACAGCTGACAGGTATTTCAAACGAGTTAGAAAAAGTTCGTTTACAACTAAGCCAAGATAGTGAAATTCAACAACAGTTAAAAGAATTAATCGTTAAGCAAAACGAGATTATTGCGCAGCAAAAATTAAAAGATGCAGAGCAAGAGAATGAATTTAGCTTTGCTGCATTACTCTCGAATCCTTTGGTACTCATTTTATTAATGACCATTCCAGCGTTGTTGATTATTTTTGCTGTAGTTATGTGGCTGCGTAAGCGTGGTAATAACCAAGAGCCTGAGAGTAACAATGATGAATTTATATCACAAGCGCCTGCTTATACTGACCCTCTAGATGAAATGCCAGAACCCACGCTTGACGAAGCGCCTGCTCCCGATCCACTTGATGATTTAAGTGTGCAGTTAGATGAGAACATGGATGACGTATTACTTGATGAAGTGGAGTTTAATGATGATCTCGATGATGACAGTTTATTAGATCAAGATGAGTTAGAAAGCTTACTTAATGATGATGTTGTTTTTGAAGATGAAAATACTGAGAGCGATGAACTTGATGTTTTCATGCAACAAGATTTTGATAGCCCTGATGAAGATGACACGGGCGATGCAATTAATCTTGACGAATCGGATGATATTTTAAGTGCGGATGATTTAGATAGCCTGCTTGATGAAGAAGATGACGATTCATTACCAGATGAACCTAAAGGTGAATCGAATGATGATATGGCTGCACTCAGTGAAGAGCTCGCCGAAGAGGGCGAAGACTTCGACATTGATGATTTACTCGATGCAGAGCAACCCGCTAATGTAGAGAGTAAAGACGCGGATATTGACAGCTTAGTTGATGAAGATGACGAATTTGATATTGACGATTTACTCGATGCAGAGCAATCGGCTACTGAAGCTCAAAGTGAAGAGCCTGATATCGACAGCTTAGTTGATGAAGACGATGAAGTTGATATTGATGAATTGCTCGATGCTGAACAACCAACTACTGAAGCTCAAACTGAAGAGCCTGATATCGATAGCTTAGTTGATGAAGATGACGCATTTAATATTGACGATTTACTCGATGCAGAGCAATCGGCTACTGAAGCTCAAACTGAAGAGCCAAATATCGACAGCTTAGTTGATGAAGACGATGAAGTTGATATTGATGGTTTGCTCGACACTGAACAACCGTCTAATGATGCTCAAACTGAAGAGCCAGATATTGACAGCTTAATTGATGAAGACGAAGTAGATATTGGCGATGTACTAGATACAGAGCAACCTGAAAGTGATGTTCATGATTCTGAAATAGATCATGCATTAGCGGACTCAATTGAAGATTTAACTGACGCGCAAGAAGAGTTAAATAGTGAAGATGTAGAATCTATCGCTTCATCTTTTGCTGAGCCTGAGCCTGAGCCTGAGCCTGAGCCTGAGCCTGAGCCTGAGCCTGAGCCAGAAACTGAAGCAGAGCAAGAAATTGCAGCAGAGCCTGAACTTGATGTTGAATCAGAAGATGATTTTACTGATACGTCATCTAATTTACTCGATCTAGAAGACGCGCTTGATGAGCACAACGATGAAAATCTCGATAGCGCTGATGAGCTACTGAGCGAGTTAGAACAAACAAGTGATGATTATGTCGAGGCACCTGATTGGTCAGTTGATGGCTTAGATGAGCAATCTGAATCAGAAACAGAGCCAGGGTTTGAAGCCGAACCAGGGCTTCAAGCAGCGCCTGATGTTGGATCAGAAGATGATTTAACCGATACGTCTTCAACCTTACTCGACCCAGAAGATGCGCCTGACGAATACGATGATGAAAACTTCAAAAGTGTTGATGATCTTTTAAGTGAGCTTGAGGTAACAGGCGATGAGGATGAACAAGTACCTGATTGGTCAATGGATGACTTAGACGATGATCTTGATGAAGAGGAAATTGATTTAGGCGATGATCCGCTTGCTGGCGATATCCAAAGCAACGATTTATCGTCAGAAGACGATGAGCTATATGAGCCTGAAATAATCACCCCAAGTGAAGAACTTGGGGAGTATCCTGAGTTAGAGCTGGATGATGAACTGCCTTTATCTGATGAGGAGCAACAATCACTAACCCCAGAAGAGCTACAAGGTGATAATTTAGATGGTGATGCCACAGGCATGTCACCCAGCCAAGCAGAGCAAGATCTTGCTAATGCTCTATCAGCAGGTAACGACCTCGATAGTTTAGAAGATGAGTTTGATGATGAGCTGTTACTTAACAATGAGTTTTCAGAGTTAGATATAGAGCAAGCTTTAGGTAATGATATTTCAGAGTCTGCAGATCTGACTGAACAAGCTGCAGATGAGCAAGTTGTTAGCTCTAATGATGATTTTGACGATGATCAATTTGATGCGTTAACAGAGTCAGCTGAATTTACCGATCAGCAAACAAATGCTGATCGTGAAGCTGATTTAACGCAAGCGTCAGTACCGACAGAATCAGAAATGATTTCAGATGATGAGTTCATGGCTGATTTAACACAAACAGATTTTGATTCATTACTGAATGAGTTGGCTGAACCTGATGATGTTGATTTAAGCGACAGCAGTGAATTCAATGTTGATTTTAATAGCTTACTTAATGAAGATTTAGCTGATGATAAAGCACCATCGTTGCAAGAGCTCATTGAGCAACCTGAGGTTACTGAGCCATTAGATCAAGATGACTTTGTTGATATAGATGCATTACTTGAGCAAAGTGATGATGCGGATATAGATCACGAGCCCTACACCGACGTCGATATGGATGTTGGTTTAGGTGACTACGATTCATTACTTGCTGGTGATAACCCTATGGATGTCGATACTCAAAGTGGTGGTTACTCGGCAAAGCTTGATCTTGCTCACGCATATATAGAGATAGATGATGCTGACTCGGCAGTTAAAATCTTAGATGAGATTATTAATAATGGCCCAGACGATGTGCAAGAAGAAGCACAAAATCTAAAAGCTAAGCTGAAAAACTAACAATAGCTAATCCTGAAAAGGATATCTGAGCTGTAAAACCCGTTATTGGCTAACACTAATAACGGGTTTTTTGTATCGCATAGTTAGGAACCTTAGTTCGCTGCTTTTATTAGAACGCCATATAGCATAAAATGCAGCGTCGATTAGCACAGTAGGTAAAGCAGTAATTATGCGAGTAGCACTTGGAGTAGAATACAATGGCGCACGTTACAGTGGTTGGCAGCGTCAATCACACGTAAATAGTGTACAACAAGAAGTAGAAAAAGCGTTGTCGCGCATTTGTAATCATCCAGTTGAAATTGTATGTGCAGGGCGTACCGATGCCGGTGTACATGGCACTGGACAAGTAGTGCATTTTGATACACATGCTGAGCGTGAAATGGTGGCCTTTACATTAGGCATGAACACCTTATTACCCAAAGATATTGCTATTCGTTTTGCACAACCTGTGGCGGAAGACTTTCATGCCCGCTTTAGTGCAACTGCTCGTCGTTATCGTTATGTTATTTACAATTATGCGTTTCGTGGTGCGGTATTAAATGAAGGTGTTACACATTTTCATCACCCATTAGATGAAATGAAAATGCAGCAGGCGTGTCAATATTTACTAGGTGAGCATGACTTTACCTCGTTTAGAGCGCTGCACTGCCAAGCTAATACGGCAACGCGAACGATTCATCATTTATCGGTACAGCGCCAAGGTGCTTATGTCATTATTGATATTAAAGCTAATGCGTTTTTACACCATATGGTACGTAATATTACGGGTTGTTTAATGGATATTGGCTTACATAAACATGAACCAATTTGGTTAAAAGAGCTGCTAGATGTTAAAGAGCGAGCTAAAGCGAGTGCTACAGCAAAAGCAGCAGGTTTATATTTAGTGGATGTTGATTATCCAGAACATTTTAATATCCCTAGAACGCCGCTAGGACCATTGTTTTTAGCCGATAGTGATATTTGATAAGTAACGAGATGCGTATATTTTGAGGCTAAATTTATACGCTGTTATTCGTATTGCTAACTACTAAGACCAGTTTTTTATACCGTGACAGCGTAATTCATGTTTTAATTGGAAAAATTTGTTTGCATGGTTAACATGTAGACCCGCGACACAGAACAGCATTAAGAGAGTTGCAAATGAGTTGGCTAGAAAAAATCTTACCAAAAACGACTAAGTCTTCAGGTCGTAAAGAAATTCCAGAAGGTGTATGGGCTAAGTGTACGTCATGTGATTCAATTTTATATAAAGCAGAATTAGAAAAATCACTGAACGTATGCCCTAAATGCGATCATCATATGCGTGTTAGTGGTCGTAAACGTCTTGAACAGTTTTTAGATGAAGGCGATCGTCACGAGTTAGGTGCCCAACACGAGCCTAAAGATGTGCTTAAATTTAGAGACTCAAAAAAATACTCAGATCGTATCAATGCAGCTCAAAAGTCAAGCGGTGAAAAAGACGCGCTTGTCGCAATGAAAGGGAACCTAAAAGGTATTCCGGTTGCTGCTGTTGCATTTGAATTTTCATTTATGGGTGGCTCAATGGCATCGGTAGTGGGTGCCCGTTTTGTTGACGCGGTTGACCAATGTTTAGAGCATAATATGCCGCTGATTTGTTTTTCTGCATCGGGCGGTGCACGTATGCAAGAAGCCCTTATGTCACTTATGCAAATGGCTAAAACCAGTGCGGCACTGGCTAAAATGACTGAAAAAGGCCTACCGTTTATTTCTGTAATGACAGATCCAACAATGGGTGGTGTATCAGCATCATTGGCAATGCTTGGTGATATTAACGTTGCAGAGCCTAAAGCTTTGATTGGTTTTGCCGGTCCGCGTGTTATTGAACAAACTGTTCGCGAAACGCTACCAGAGGGTTTCCAACGCAGTGAATTCTTGTTAGAACATGGCGCAATCGACATGATTATAGATCGTCGAGAAATGCGCGATACGCTAGCACGCGTACTTGCTAAATTTATGAACTTGCCTTCTACGGAACAAGAGCATAGAGTAGCGTAAATTTCAGCTTTACTGATTACATGCTATGACAAAAACAATTCCTAGCCAATCATCAAGCCTTGATGATTGGCTTTGTTATTTAGAAAGTGTTCACCCTGCAAATATAGAGATGGGACTTGAACGCGTCGCTACTGTTGCAAACAACATTGGCTTATTAAACACTTCCAGCAAAATTATTCTTATTGGCGGCACAAACGGCAAAGGCACAACTGCGCGCTGTTTAGAATCGTTATTACTTGCGCAAGGTTACAGCGTAGGTACGTATGCCTCTCCGCATTTAATTCGATACAACGAGCGAGTGCGCGTTAATGGCGCAGAGCTTGATGATCAATACCATGTCGATGCGTTTAATTTATTAGAACAAGGTCGTGGTGACACCCCACTGACTTATTTTGAATATGGCACCTTAGGCGCGTTAGCAATATTCAAGCGTTTAGAGGTTGATTACGTGCTGTTAGAGGTAGGTTTAGGCGGGCGTTTTGACGCGACCAATATTGTTACCCCCTATGCCAGCATCATTACCACGATTGACTTAGATCATAAAGAATACTTAGGTGACACGCGTGAATTAGTTGCTTATGACAAAGCGGGTATTTTTCGAGAGAGTACTCCTGCAATTATTGGGGACTTAAATATTCCGCATACAATGACCGATTATGGTAAAGAAATTAACGCTAATATGGTGTTATCTGGCAGCGACTTTATTTTTAAAGAGCACGCGCAGAGTTTTAGTTGGCAATTTAAAGAGCATAATCTTGAGTTACCTAAACCAGCAATTCCATGTCAAAATGTAGCCACGGCACTAACCGCATTATCGGTATTAAACTTATTACCGAGCGATGAGGTGATTACTCAGTGTTTAGTGAACTTAGTCGTTGAGGGACGTTTTCAACAACTAAGTGCAGAACCATTAGTGTATACCGATGTGGCACATAACCCTGAATCAGCTCGCTATTTAGCGACTAAATTAGCAAGCTATAAAGATAAAGGCTTTAAAATTCATGCATTAGCCGCTATGCTTGCTGATAAAGATAAGGTCGGTGTGCTTAAAGAAGTTAGTGATGTAGTAGATGAATGGTCGTTTGCGAGCTTAGAGGGCCCACGCGGCGATAGCGCTGCTAATCTACATCAGGCACTTTTAAGTATTCCTAATAGTTATTTTAAACAGGGTTATAATAGCGTAGAGGCAGCATTGGATACTATCTTGCCAAACCAGCCAAGTAACACACTATTAATTGTATTTGGTTCATTTTTTACCGTGGCTGGCGCTATTCATTACTTTAAAAAATAGAGAGGATGTCGGTGAACTCAGGTTTTATTAATCGCTTAGTCGGTACAAGTATTGTGGTGATCGCAGCAATTGTGTTTATTCCCAATATACTCGATGGTGAAAAAGCGCACTATAAAGAAGGCTTTAAAGCGATTCCAGAACGCTCTGAGTTCAAAACCATTGATTTACAAGAATCAATTGATCAGCAAGTGGCAAATACAGAACCATTAAAAGAGGATGAAATTGAAGATATTCAGCCTGATGATGCTGCATTTGAGCAACAAAACAGCTCTGCTGAAACTGACGTTACTGCACAGCCAGCAATGGTTGAAGCGGTCATAGCCGATACAAAGCAAGGCACAGTAACTACCGGGCAAAATAACGCTACGCGTAATACTAATGAAAACTTAACAAGTATGGCGTATGTCATTCAGCTTGGTAGTTTTTCTCATGCGGCAAATGTAAAAGCGTTGCAGGCAAAGCTAAAAACGAAAGGTTTTAAAAGCTTTACTAGGCCAATTAAAACGCCAAATGGTACTTTAACTAAAGTATTTGTAGGGCCGTCATTAAATAAAAATGAGCTGCAGTCTCAACTTCCCGCGCTGAAAGAGCTAACTAAACTAAATGGTAAAGTTACTCAATTTGAAGTGACCAAATAAATTCAATAAAAGGAAGTGTGTTTATCGCAAGATATTACACACTTACCTCGCTACCTTTACTTATCAATGCCCACACAAAAATAGCAAAATAGATGCGCTATAAACAAAATGTTTGTTGTTTTTATAACGGTGAATCTGCGCTATTTTTAATCTAATAATGGTGTGTGTTTACTCACCTGTAATCTCACGCTTAAACTTGCATCACAAGGAGGTTTAGGTATAGAATGCGCCCAAAATTAGCGACTAATTGGTTCTTATGATCTGGGTTGATTACGCCATTCTTGGCATTATTGCACTCTCTACCATCATCGGTTTAATACGCGGCTTTGTTAAAGAAGTTATGTCATTAGCGGTATGGGCAGGGGCTTTCATCATCTCCAGCTTATTTTATCAATATTTAGCTTCCTTCCTAACATCCATTTCTGAACCCCTTTTAAGAAATGCGGCGGCCATTGCCATATTATTCTTTGCGACGCTATTGTTAGGCGGTTTACTAAACTATATTTTAGGTGAGCTTGTACAGCGAACCGGATTATCCGGCACAGACCGTGTTTTTGGTGTGGTGTTTGGTGCTCTTCGAGGCGTGTTGGTCGTGAGCGCGTTACTCTTCTTTCTTGATGCTTTTACTGGTGCGCCTAATACGCATTGGTGGGGCAACTCCATTTTGATTCCAGAATTTGGCTTTGTAGTTGAATGGTTCTTTTCGTACCTAGAAAACAACTCGAGCTTTTTAAATTCAGTAAACCGTTAATCGGCGAGGATAAATTACATGTGTGGTATCGTTGGAATAGTCGGAACATCGCCAGTTAATCAGGCGATTTATGATGGCTTAACCGTTTTGCAACACCGTGGCCAAGATGCTGCGGGTATCATAACTATTGAGAACAATACATTTAGCTTGCGCAAAGCAAATGGCCTAGTGAAAGATGTATTTCACACTCGTCATATGAAACGTTTGCAAGGCAACATTGGCATTGGCCATGTGCGCTACCCAACGGCGGGTTCTTCAAGCTCGTCAGAGGCTCAGCCGTTTTATGTAAACTCTCCATTTGGTATAGCGCTTGCGCATAATGGTAACTTAACCAATGCCGAGTCGTTAAAAGAGCAGTTATTTTCAGAGGCACGTCGCCATGTTAATACGACTTCTGATTCTGAAATTTTACTTAACATCATGGCGCATGAGCTAAGTAAATCAGACAAACTAAAATTAGACCCTGAAGACATTTTCACCGCGGTTACTGAAGTCAACAATAAAGTAAGTGGCGGTTATGCCACTATCGCCATGATTATCGGTCATGGTATTGTGGCGTTTCGCGATCCAAACGGTATTCGTCCATTGGTGTTTGGTAAACGTGAATCAGCAAACGGCACTGAATACATGTTTGCCTCAGAAAGCGTAGCATTAAAGCCTGACGGTTTTGAATTTGTTCGTGACGTTGCCCCAGGCGAAGCTATTTATGTCACTGAAAATGGAGAGTTTCACTCTTTAAGCTGTGCAGATAAGGTGTCTTACTCACCGTGTATTTTTGAATTTGTTTATTTTGCGCGACCGGATTCAACCATTGACCGTATGTCAGTGTATGCAGCGCGTGTAAATATGGGGACTAAGTTAGGTGAAAAAGTAGCGCGTGAATGGGCAGACAAAGACATTGATGTGGTTATTCCTATTCCTGAAACCTCGTGTGATATTGCATTAGAAATGGCACGCGTGCTTGACTTACCGTATCGTCAAGGCTTTGTTAAAAACCGCTATATTGGCCGTACGTTCATTATGCCAGGTCAAGAGCTACGTAAAAAATCAGTTCGCCAAAAACTCAATGCGATTGACCGTGAGTTTAAAGGTAAAAATGTCCTACTTGTTGATGACTCAATTGTACGTGGTACCACCTCAGCACAAATTGTAGAGATGGCACGCGAGTCAGGCGCTAAAAATGTTTACTTTGCATCAGCAGCACCTGAAATACGCTTTCCAAATGTATACGGTATAGATATGCCATCTGCGGCAGAACTTATTGCACACGGCCGTGAAGTAGAAGATATTAACCAAAGCATTAGCTCTGATGGTTTAATCTTTCAATCGTTAAGCGATTTAATTGCTGCCGTTAGCCAAGAAAACCCAGAGATCACTAAGTTTGAAACATCAGTGTTTGACGGGCAATACATTACTGGCGACATTGATCAAGATTACTTAAACCGTATAGATAAGCTGCGCAACGATTCAGCTAAAAGCATCCGTGAAAACGCAATGTCATCTGGTTTAGAAATACATAATCAAGATGAAAACGAATCTGATTAATAATGCAATGTTAGCCTGATAGTATTTTAAGGCTAATAAAAAAAGGAGCTTAACAGCTCCTTTTTTGCGTCTATGATAAAGTAATATTTAAGTAAACATGGGGCTGATAATACCGTTGGTCCATAGCATAGCGGTAAGTGCTAATATAATAACCAGTAAAATTAATCCACAGGTAACAACAGAGCTTGCATAAATAAAGCCGCGCTCCTGCGGAATGTGCATCAAAATTGGCACGCCGGTGTACAGTAAATAAACTGAGTAGGCCAGGGCCACTAATCCAACACACACCACAAACCACAGCTCAGGCCAAAAAGCAGCCAATGCTGACATAAATACCGGTGTAGCGGTATAAGCTGCCAGCTCAATTGTTTGGGTAAAAGTCGGTTTAGCACCAAAAGTAACCGCCATCCAATGGGCTAAATAGGCCAGTGCAAATACACCGCCAATTAAAGCGACATACATGGCTGCGGCAATCATCAGTGCGCTTTCATGGGTTAAAAATACTGGATTACCTGTACCTATACTCCAGCCTAAGTAAACCGATGAGTAGTACCCCATTGCTGAGGGAAATAAAGCGATAAGCAAAATATGCGATAAGCTATAGGTTAAGCTTTCGTGACGGTTATCAATTGTTTGCCATTCTTCGAGTGGGTGGGCGTATAAGCCCCATAGGTGATTTAGTATCATTGTGTGCTCTCCATAAAAGGATATATTACTGTTTGGTTATAATTGGTTTGTTTTTATACAGTCCATTTAGTTATGGTTCAGTAAGTATACAAAGTCAAGTTATCCACATGCTTGCAATAAGAGCGTGTGTTTATTTTATTCAGCGTAATATTTCATGTTAAAATGCCATAATCGCAATTTTTAGCAATGAGTAGTCAGCGTGCCACATAGTCAGCTTTTAGAGCCAATTAACAATTTTTTATTATGCAGTACTCCCGATGAGTGGGTTGAACAAGCAATCAAAAAAGAAAACTTACCCATCATATTAATTGATCACTTAATATGTGAATTAAAAGCGGCGCAAAGTGCCATGTTTTTAATTCGTAAGTATGCGGTAGATAAAGACAGCAGTGATGCACTGCTTGAATGGCTTAAACCGTTTGAAACACTTATTTATAAACGTGAGGGAAATTGGCGTGATTTAGCGGCTAAAAATAAACTCACTAAATCCATTATCCCTAAATCTAACTCGCCTTATGGCCAAGATTTAATTGATAAAATGGTAATGCTGATAAAAGAAGAGCTGCATCATTTCTATCAAGTCCTCGAAATTATGGATGAATACGGTGTTGAATATAAAAGTATAACGCCATGTCGTTATGCCAAAGGCATGCTACGCAATGTTAAAACGTTTGAGCCTAATGCCTTAGTTGATAAGCTTATTGTAGGTGCTTACATAGAAGCTCGCTCGTGTGAACGTTTTGCCAAGCTTGCCCCGCATGTAGATAAACGCTTAGGGGATTTTTATATTTCATTGCTGCGCTCTGAGGCACGTCATTACCAAGATTATTTAACCCTTGCTCAAGACATTGCTGATTTTGATATCACCGAGCGGGTAAAAGAATTTGCTGAAATAGAAGCACAGTTAATTTTATCTGATGACGAAGACTTTAAGTTTCACAGTGGAACACCGTTAAGTAAAAGTGCTTAGTATACTTGAGTGCATACATTGCTTTGTAATTCATTTTAATAAAAGGGCCATACCTTATTTATTATTGGGTGAGAATGTATGCAAGATAAAGAGGGATTATTTGTATTTGCAGCTGAAGAAGAACAAGCAGATACAGATCTGAAAACTTGGAAAATATTAACCGTTGAGCATGCACCCTGATATTGCACTTATTTTTATAGATGTGGTGATGGAGGAGGATGACTCGGGTCTGCGTTTGGTGAATACTATTCGAGAGGTCATCGGTAACGCAGAAATGCGTATTGTGCTGTTAAGAGGCAACCTGGTTTTGCACCACAGAGCGATATCATGAAAATGCTCGATATCGATGAATACTGGAATAAATCAGATATTACAGCAGATAAGCTGCAATCAATTGTTAATAGTAACATACGTACATGGGAGTATATTTCACAAATTAGGTCAGCTAAGCAAGGTTTATAGCTGGTGCTTGAAGCATCTAGAAGTATTAAAGGTAAGCACGATATGGCCTCTTTCCTACGCTGTGCTTAAAGAAATTAGCAGTTTCAAAATCAGCTATTAGCCTTGTCACATAAATTACATATTGAAAAGATAGAACTAGATATCGTTAACCGTGAGCTTGATGCCACAATTAAGCAGCAGCAACTGCAAGAAGGGTTAATTGAAGCGCAAAAACTATCCTCATTAGGGTTGCTCGTGGCAGGTGTTGCTCATGAAATGAATACGCCTATCGGTGGAACCGTTATTTCTGTTTCAAATGCAGATATGTCATTGAATAAATTAAATGAAGCGATGAAACAGGGGCAGACTAAATCAACGTTAGAAAGTATTACAACAAGTATTGGAGAGAGCCTAGCGCTGGCTAAAATTAATTTAAATAAAACCGCCGTATTAGTAAAAAGTTTTAAAAAAATGGCGATTGATCGCCATAATGATTAATTTATAGCATGTGATATTGAAAAATTATTGAAGAGCTATTATTGTCATTAAACTCCAGGTTAAAAAACTCGCCAATAAAAGTGAAAACTGTTTTTTACTTAATAAACATATAATTAGCTTGCCAGGTATTATTTCTTAGGAGGTCGAAAACTCAGTGGTTAATGCGCTAAACCATGCTTTTGATGAAAAGCAGGAGGGGGTAATAGAAATAAAAGTCGAACAAGCGACTAATAATAGGGTGAGGCTGAGCGTGTCAGATAATGGCAGATATATTTGAACCCTTTTATACTACAGCTAGAGGTAACACGGGTTTAGGTTTATATAGTTTATCAATGGGTAACCAAGGTTTTAAAAGGGGACATCAAACTTCATTCAGAACCACAAAGCGATACCTATTTTAAAACACAATTTATTATTACTTTACCTGACTTAAAAGCAAAGTCTCATTACGATTAGTCAATAAAGGCTAAAAACCCTACAAGGGGGTCGAAACTAACTCTTGAAAATTAGGGGTCACCACTAAATACGATCCTTGAGTATACCAATCGCCCAATACTGTGCGAGTAAGCGTTTGGTTATTAACTTCATAGGTATGTACATCAGGGCGGTGAGTATGGCCGTGGATCATATTAGCCACGTTATGTTTGGCGAAGGTTTCGAGTACTGCGCTTTGCACCACATCCAGTATTTCTATTGGCTTATTAGCTTGGCTGAGCTTACTTTTTTCACGTGCATCACGGGCTATTTTTTTACGATACCACAATGGCATAGCAAGCATAAGTTTAGGCCACCACCAACCACGGCTCTTTCGACGAAACTTTTGGTACTCAACATCCTGGGTACACATTTCATCACCGTGCAAAATGACAGTAGGAGTGCCGTAAAGGTCGATCACTGTTTGCTCATTCAGTAAGGTCATTCCTGCCATATCGGCGTACTGTTCTCGCATGATAAAGTCGCGATTACCGTGTACAAAATAGATAGGAATACCTAAGTTATTAACCGCTTTTAGTTGTTCTGCCACTGCTGCTGAGAGTTCGCTAACATAATCGTCACCAACCCAAACTTCAAAAAAATCACCTAAAATATATAGGGCGTCTACTTTTTGAGGAACAATATGGGAGTGTAAAAATTTAAAAAATGCCGCTGTAATATCAGGGCGATTTTCACTCAAATGTAAATCGGCAATAAAGTAGGTTTGGCGAGTCATGGTGATTCCAGTTAAATAAAAGCGGGTGAATACCCGCTTTATGTATTCTGTGAAGAATAAGGAGGTTTTAGCTTACAGTTACACTTTCAATTACCACATCTTCAAGTGGTACATCTTGGTGAAAACCATTACTACCTGTAGCAACACCTTTGATTTTATTTACTACGTCCATGCCTTCCACTACTTCAGCAAACACACAGTAACCCCAGCCTTGTGATGTTTCACTGCTGTGGTTTAAAAAGTCGTTGTTATTCACGTTAATGAAAAATTGCGCTGTAGCTGAGTGTGGATCAGGCGTACGCGCCATTGCTAAAGTACCTACTTTGTTAGATAGGCCGTTGTTAGCTTCATTTTCAATTGGGTCGTTTACTTCTTTTTGCTCCATGCCAGATGCAAAACCACCGCCTTGAACCATAAAACCATCAATTACACGGTGAAAAATAGTGCCGTTATAAAAACCTGAGTTTGCATACTCTAAAAAGTTTTTTACTGTATTTGGAGCTTCGCTTTCGTGCATTTTAATGGTGATATCACCAAAGTTTGTGTGTAGAACAACCATGAGGTTTCCTATAGCTAGTTTAAATATTGGCGCTATTTTATCGTAGTTGACCCAGATTAACAAAGTAGATGTTAGGTTTGTTATAAACCGCTAGAGCCCGTGCTTAGCAAGTGGTAACATAGCTTTTCTGTTAATCGTGAAGGAAAGCAACTAAATGGTACAAATATACAACACACTGACACGCCAAAAAGAAGAGTTTAAACCTATGGTCGATGGAAAAATCGACATGTATGTGTGTGGTATCACCATTTATGATTACTGTCACATTGGCCATGCACGCACATTTGTGGGTTTTGATGTAATTGTTCGCTACCTTCGCCACTTAGGTTACGATTTAAAGTATGTACGTAATATTACCGATGTTGATGATAAAATTATCAAGCGCGCAAATGAAAACGGTGAGGCGATTAACGACTTAACCGTGCGTATGACTAAAGCTATGCATGAAGACTTTGACAGTTTAAATATGCTACGTCCTGATATAGAGCCAACCGTAACCGGCCACATGGATGAAATTATTGCTATGGTTGAGCGTTTGATTGCCAAAGGCCACGCTTATGTTGCAGCCGATGGTGATGTATTGTTTGATGTTTCTACCTTTGAGCAGTACGGGGCGCTTTCGCAACAAGATTTAACCATGTTGCAATCAGGTTCGCGTGTTGAAGTAGCACAAGATAAAGAGGACCCACTTGACTTTGTTTTATGGAAAAAAGCCAAAGCAGGGGAGCCGTCGTGGTCATCACCTTGGGGTGAGGGTCGCCCTGGTTGGCACATAGAATGTTCAGCGATGAGTTCAAAGCACTTAGGAGAGCATTTTGATATTCATGGTGGTGGTTCAGATTTACAGTTCCCACATCACGAAAACGAAATTGCGCAATCATGCTGTGCAAATAACGGTCAATACGTTAATACTTGGATCCACACCGGTATGGTACAAGTTAACAAAGAGAAGATGTCTAAATCGTTAGATAACTTTTTTACTGTCCGTGAAGTATTAAAACAATACGACGCTGAGTCGGTTCGATACTTTTTAATATCAGGCCATTACCGCAGCCAGCTTAATTACTCGCAAGAAAACTTAGACCAAGCACGTTCATCACTTGAGCGTATTTACACGGCATTACGTGGTGTTGAGCCAGTTGAATGTGAGCTTGAAGGTAATGAGTATGTGGCTAAGTTTAGAAAAGCTATGAATGATGACTTTAATTCGCCAGAAGCATTACCGGTTGTATTTGAAGTTGCTAAAGAGCTAAATCGAGTAAAAGACAGTGATAGCGAAAAAGCAGGACATTTAGCCTTTATTCTACGTAGCTTAGGTGAAATACTTGGTATTGCTCAACAAGCACCAGAGGCATTTTTACAAGGCAGTCAAAACGACGATGAAGTGGCTGAAATTGAGGCACTGATTGTAAAACGTAATGACGCACGTGCGAGTAAAAATTGGGCTGCAGCAGATGAAGCTCGCGATGCTTTAAATGCACTGGGTGTAATACTTGAAGATTCAGCGGGAAAAACAACGTGGCGTAAAGCATAGAGGTTATTAACCTTTGCGGATTTAGCCATAACGCGCGGATCACAAAAAAAGGGTTGCCATAGGGTAACCCTTTTTTGGTTATATCAATTGCATTAAATTGATTATGTTTTTAATAAAATTGATATTCTTGACTTCAATTATGGTTGAGGTTTTAAACTCGCATTCATCAGTTTAAAAATGGAAAATTAATGAATATTTTACTTGCCATGATCCCTGCTTTTTTATGGGGAACAACTTATGCGGTAACTAAATACGCAACCCCAGAGTGGCCGCCAATTTTATTAGGAGCCATACGTGCACTGCCTGCTGGTTTATTATTGCTGTTATTTAAACCTTCTTGGCCAACAGCAAAGCAATGGCCTGGTATCTTTTTAATCGGCACGATTAATATTGCGCTATTTTTTAGTTTTATTTTTGTAATGGCAATTAACCTACCTGCAGCTATTGCAGGCGTGGGTATGGTGTCTGTACCGGTAGTGGCATTATTGTATGCCTGGCTTGTTAAACGCCAACAGCCTGCGCTAGTGCAAGGTTTTTGTGCCCTTGCTTTAGTGGTTTTAGCATGGCGCTTATTTGATCCACAACATGTAGCACTTAATATATTGGGAGTAGTGGCACTGCTAGGGGCGCTATTAACTATTGTTATAGGCAGTACGCTGGTAAAAAAAGTAACCGCTAAAGTACACTGGTGGACGGTACTCACCTGGCAGTTAATCATTGGCGGTAGCTTGCTAGCAATTGCCGCTATGGTTCAAGCTTTTTATTTTGCTCCACAGCAGTATCAATTTTTAACTGCATCAATAACTAGCACCCAATGGCTGGCGTTATTTTGGCTGGTGATACCTAATACTGCTTTGGCTTACATCCTATATGTTTGGTTATTAGGACGAATGTCAGTAGTTGAATTTACTTTTGGCACTATAGCCAACCCAATTGCCGGTATTTTATGTGCAGGAATATTAATTAACGAGCAGTATGCAAATTGGCAATACGCGATTATGTTATTAATGATTGTGTTTTCGGTTTTGCCACAAGGCTTGGACTTAATAAAACGTAGAATGATGATACAAAAAGCCCGCAATTAAGCGGGCTCTTCATTGCTTTATTTTTGCTTATTAGCTGTGATATTTCTCACACGCTTCTAATGTATTTTCAATTAAGCTGGCAACTGTCATCGGGCCTACACCACCTGGTACAGGAGTAATAAAGTCAGCTTTTTGTTCTGCAACGGCGTACTCAACGTCACCCACTAATTTACCGCTGTCCAAACGGTTAATACCCACATCAATAACAATCGCACCGTCTTTTATCCAATCGCCAGGAATAAACTCTGGTTTGCCTACGGCAACAACCAGTAAATCAGCACGGCGAACATGGGTTTCTAAATCTTGGGTAAACTTATGACAAACAGTAGTAGTACAGCCAGCTAACAACAGTTCAAGTGACATAGGGCGACCTACAATATTAGAGGCGCCCACAACCACTGCGTGCATGCCTTTGTAACGCACGCCAGTTGAATCTAATAAGGTGATAATACCTTTAGGTGTACATGGGCGTAGGGCTGGCATACGCTGCGCCAAACGACCAATGTTATAAGGATGAAAGCCATCGACATCTTTATGCGGGGTAATACGCTCAAGAATTTTTTCCGCGTCTAAGCCTGCAGGTAAAGGAAGTTGCACTAAAATACCGTCAACCTCGCCATCAACATTCAATTCATCAATTAATGCTAATAGTGCTTGCTCTGTAGTGTCTGCGGGTAAATCAAATGATTTAGAAATAAAACCAACTTCTTCACAGGCTTTACGTTTTGAACCAACGTAAACTTGGCTTGCTGGGTCTTGTCCAACCAGCACCACAGCTAATCCTGGGGCTCTTAGGTTTTGTGCAACACGTTCTGAAACTCGTTCAGCCACTGCGCTACGTACTTGTTTTGCTACTGCTTTACCATCAATGATGTTTGCCGTCATGGGTGACCTTTAATTAGGTTAATTAACTTGATACCGATACATTTAAAAAACGAATGCATATATAGGGGTTAAAATGCCGATAAAGAAAAACACCTTTACCTTACTCATTTTTTAATATGGCGACTATTTTCGCAGAAAAGCGGTTGAGCGCCAAGTTGCTTTTAAATTATAAGCCCCCGAATTATAAAAAAAGAGTTTAAAATTTATCCCTGTATCGTAATATTTGAGCATTATGAACTAAAAATGAGCAATTGATTTTTTTTCTTAAAAAAACGTTTGACCTAACCCGGTCAAATCACTATTATGCACCCCGTTGTCAACGAGGTCACTCGCAGACAATAGTAAGTATCGGCGATTAGCGCAGTTTGGTAGCGCACTTGGTTTGGGTCCAAGGGGTCGCAGGTTCAAATCCTGCATCGCCGACCATTTTTATGTTTACTCATAACAATTTAACTTACTAGTGAACTATGAAGTTTTCGATGCGCCCATAGCTCAGCTGGATAGAGCAACGCCCTTCTAAGGCGTCGGTCGAAGGTTCGAATCCTTCTGGGTGCGCCATTTTGAAAACATTGTAATGCCGTGGTGATTGTAGCTCAGTTGGTAGAGCCCCGGATTGTGATTCCGGTTGTCGTGGGTTCGAGCCCCATCAGTCACCCCAATTACAAAAAAGAATATCGGCGATTAGCGCAGTTTGGTAGCGCACTTGGTTTGGGTCCAAGGGGTCGCAGGTTCAAATCCTGCATCGCCGACCACTTTCTTATAAGTGGTCTTAAATCCTAAATTTGAGTATTCGAGAAAATATCTACATCGGCGATTAGCGCAGTTTGGTAGCGCACTTGGTTTGGGTCCAAGGGGTCGCAGGTTCAAATCCTGCATCGCCGACCATTTCCCCCTAAGTAAAACACATCTAAATTCTACTTTTATTACGCAACACCCTTAATTTTTTCTTTACTAATCGTATTTTCACTTAATTAGTCTGTTTTTTATTCGCTTAGTCGTTATCTACCCTGATCTACCCCAAATAATTGCCCCCTACACTCGACTATCATAAATATTAGGTTATAATGCCGCGTCTATTTGTTTAATAATATAGTGCCCGAAGGGCAGAGCAGCAATGGTATCTCCTGGTAGCGACGGATTTTTTTAAGCCCAAAGCTTGAATTTTATCAAGACGCCTATAGATTACTTTGTTTGTAAGGAAGGCGAACAGTCGCCAAAATTGAATATTGAGGTAAATCATGCAAGTTTCTGTTGAGACGACTCAAGGCCTTGAGCGCCGTCTGACCATCACCGTTCCTGCAGAGAACGTTGAGACCGAAGTAAAAAAACGCTTACAACAACTGTCAAAAACGCAGCGTATCGACGGTTTCCGTGCTGGTAAAGTTCCAGTATCAGTAATCAACAAGCGTTTCGGACCAGCTGTTCGTCAAGAAGTTGCTGGCGAAGTAATGCAACGTAATTACATTGAAGCAATTGTTGCTGAAAAAATTAACCCTGCAGGCGCACCGACATTTGCTCCTAAAGCGCTTGAAGCAGGTAAAGATTTAGAGTTTTCAGCAACATTTGAAGTTTACCCTGAAATTGAAGTTCAAGGTTTAGAGAAAATTGCTGTTGAAAAACCAGCGGTAGAAGTTACGGACGAAGATTTAGCAAACATGCTAGAAACACTTCGTAAGCAACACGCTTCTTGGGCTGATGTTGATGCAGCGGCTGGCGCAAACGACCGTGTAACGGTTGATTTCGTTGGCACTATCGACGGCGAAGAATTTGAAGGCGGCAAAGCTGAAGACTTCCCATTAGAACTTGGGCAAGGTCGTATGATCCCAGGTTTTGAAGATAACATCGTTGGTAAAAAAGCAGGCGAAGAAGTGGTTGCTGATGTAACTTTCCCTGAAGATTACCATGCTGAAAACTTAAAAGGTAAAGCGGCTCAATTCACTATCACAGTGAAAAAAGTGGAAGCGCAAGAATTACCTGAATTAAGCGATGAGTTTGCAACTAAATTCGGTGTTACCGAAGGCGGCGTAGACGCGCTTAAAGAAGAAGTTAAAAAGAACATGACGCGTGAGCTAGACCAAGCAGTTAAAGCTAACGTAAAAGACCAAGCAATCAAAGGTCTTTTAGAGCAAAACGAAGTTGAAGTGCCTAAAGCATTAATCGACCAAGAAGTTGACGCTCTACGTGAGCAAGCTGCTCAACGTTTTGGTGGCAATGGTCAAAACATGCCAGAGCTTCCAGCTGAATTGTTCCACGAACAAGCTGTAACACGTGTTAAAACTGGCCTATTATTAGGTGAAGTGATTAAAGCGAATGACATCAAAGTTGATGACGCTAAAGTTGAAGCATTGATTGCTACTGTAGCTTCTGCATACGAAGATCCAACTGAAGTAGTAGAATACTACAAAGCAAATGATCAACTAATGCAGCAAATGCGTAATGTAGCAATGGAAGAGCAAGCTGTTGAAGCTATTTTAGCTAAAGCAACTGTGACTGATGTTGAAAAAGCATTTGATGACATCATGAATCCACAGCAAGGTGCATAATAAGTCATTGACTTAAGCGCTCGCTAACGATTAAATGGCTCGTGTTACTCTGTTTATGCAGTGTGCCCGGGCCATTTTAGTTTGTGGTTCTTAATTAGCTAAAAATGATCATTATGCTTTTCTCAGAATAAGTATAAGCGCATAAGGAATTAAATAAGTATGAACACTGGTATGACAGATCCCCTAAACGCATTAGTCCCTATGGTTGTTGAGCAAACAGCTAAAGGCGAGCGCTCGTTTGATATTTATTCGAGGCTATTAAAGGAGCGTATTATCTTTTTAACGGGCCAAGTTGAAGACAACATGGCAAACCTGATCTTAGCGCAAATGCTATTTTTAGAATCAGAGAACCCAGAGAAAGATATTTTCTTATATATCAATTCACCGGGTGGCTCTGTCACTGCGGGAATGGCTATTTACGATACAATGAACTTCATTAAACCAGACGTAAGCACAATCTGTGTAGGCCAAGCGGCTAGTATGGGCGCATTTTTACTGTCTGGTGGCGCGAAGGGTAAACGTTTTTGTTTACCAAACTCACGCGTGATGATTCACCAACCGTTAGGTGGATTCCAAGGTCAAGCGTCTGACTTTGAAATACACGCGAAAGAAATCCTGTCTATTAAAGACAAGTTAAATCGCTTAATGGCTGAGCATACTGGCCAACCGCTTGACGTTGTTTCACGCGATACAGACCGTGACAATTTTATGAGTGCAAGCCAAGCTGTAGATTACGGTATTGTTGACTCAGTATTTACTAATCGCGGTAGCAAGTAAGTATGCCTGCAAGCAGTGATGCTTGCTAATGAGAGTTACTATGCGAAAAACACTAAATTTTGGTATAGTTAAAGCGTATTAAAATAGCCACCAAGACTTTGGTGGCCAACGTAATAAAATGAGGTAGCTGAATGTCTGACACTCCTACAGACGGCGAAAAAAGTAATAAATTGTTATACTGCTCTTTTTGTGGCAAAAGCCAGCATGAAGTTCGAAAGTTAATTGCAGGACCTTCAGTATACGTTTGTGATGAATGTGTAGAGCTGTGTAATGATATTATCAGGGAAGAAATTAAAGACATCGCGCCTAAGCATGATGCCGCTGACAAATTACCTGTGCCAAAAGAAATTCGTAACCACTTAGACGACTACGTTATTGGTCAAGACCATGCTAAAAAAGTATTGTCTGTAGCGGTTTACAATCACTACAAGCGTTTACGCAATCAATCAACTAAACAAGACGTTGAACTAGGTAAAAGTAATATTTTATTAATTGGCCCAACCGGGAGTGGTAAAACATTATTAGCTGAAACGTTAGCTCGTTTACTTGATGTGCCGTTTACTATGGCCGATGCCACTACACTAACCGAAGCCGGTTATGTAGGTGAAGATGTTGAAAACATTATTCAAAAGCTTCTACAAAAATGTGACTACGACGTAGAAAAAGCACAACGTGGTATTGTTTACATTGATGAAATCGACAAAATTTCTCGTAAATCAGATAACCCATCAATCACACGTGATGTATCAGGTGAAGGTGTACAACAAGCCTTACTTAAACTGATTGAGGGTACAGTGGCTTCTGTTCCTCCACAAGGTGGACGTAAACATCCACAGCAAGAGTTTCTGCAAGTAGATACTTCTAAGATCCTGTTTATTTGTGGTGGTGCATTTGCTGGTCTTGATAAAGTTATTGAGCAGCGTAGCCACAAAAACACCGGTATCGGTTTTGGTGTTGACGTTAAAGAGTCGGCGGCGAGTCGTTCTTTGAGTGAAACATTTAAAGATGTTGAGCCAGAAGATTTAGTAAAATATGGTTTAATTCCAGAGTTTATTGGACGTTTACCTGTAGTTGCAACATTGACTGAACTTGATGAAGCCGCGCTGGTACAGATTCTAAGTGAGCCTAAAAACGCCATTACTAAGCAGTTTTCAGTATTGTTTGGTATGGAAGACGTTGAACTTGAGTTTCGTGATGATGCACTACGTGCTATTGCTCACAAAGCAATGGAACGTAAAACCGGTGCGCGTGGCCTACGTTCAATCGTAGAAGGTGTATTGCTTGATACTATGTATGAGCTGCCTTCAATTGGTAACGTAAGCAAAGTGGTTGTTGATGAAACCGTCATTAAAGGTGAGTCTGACCCAATCTTGATTTATGACAGCAGTAATCAAGAACACGCAGCAGCAGATTAAATTCTGAGCGAATTATAAAAAAGGAGCCATTGGCTCCCTTTTTTTTATAATTAATTTAATCGAGTTGGCAAAAATTGTTGAACTTTAATTAGGTTATCCCCATATACTTGAGTAATCTTTAAATAAATGAAGTGCAAAGAGAAAATACAATGACGCTTGAGAGAAACGATCGAGTCGAAATCCCTGTGCTAGCACTGCGCGATGTTGTGGTGTATCCACACATGGTGATCCCGCTTTTTGTAGGCCGTGAAAAATCAATAAAATGCCTAGAAGCGGCAATGGACAAAGACAAACAAATTTTCTTAGTTGCACAAAAAGATGCAACTGTAGATGAGCCTGAGAAAGACGATATTTATCGTGTTGGGACAATTGCGACTGTACTTCAATTATTAAAGCTACCCGATGGTACAGTAAAAGTATTAGTTGAAGGCACGCAGCGTGCGAATATCGAAGAGTTTGTTGATAACGAAGACTTCTTTGTTGCCAATGCACAGTTTATTGAATCGGATTCAGTGAACGAACAAGAACAAGATATTTTTATTCGCAGTGCATTAAGCCAGTTTGAAGGCTACGTAAAATTAAATAAAAAAATCCCACCTGAAGTGATGACCTCGGTCTCTGGTATTGATGAGCCAGCGCGTCTTGCTGATACCATGGCTGCACATATGCCATTAAAAGTGCCTGAAAAGCAAAAAGTACTTGAAATATCAAGCGTTACTGAGCGTTTGGAGTACTTAATGGCGCTAATGGAAGGTGAAATAGATTTATTGCAAGTTGAGAAAAAAATTCGTACCCGCGTTAAAAAGCAGATGGAAAAATCGCAACGTGAGTATTACCTCAATGAGCAAATGAAAGCGATTCAAAAAGAGCTTGGCGAAATTGATGATGTACCAGATGAATTCGAAGCGCTAAAAAAACGCATCGAAGAGTCAGGTATGCCCAGCGAAGCAAAAGAAAAAGCCACCGCAGAGTTTAACAAACTTAAAATGATGTCGCCGATGTCGGCAGAGGCCAGTGTTGTTCGCTCATACATAGATACGTTAATCAACGTACCGTGGAAAAAACGCTCTAAAGTGAAAAAAGATTTAGCCGGTGCGCAAAAAATACTAGATAGCGATCACTACGGGCTTGATAAAGTCAAAGAACGCATTATTGAGTACCTCGCGGTACAGCAGCGTACCAATAAACTTAAAGGGCCAATTTTGTGTTTAGTTGGGCCGCCGGGGGTGGGTAAAACCTCACTTGGGCAATCTATTGCGCGTTCAACGGGTCGTAAGTACATTCGTATGGCACTGGGTGGCGTGCGTGATGAAGCCGAAATACGTGGTCACCGTCGTACTTACATTGGCTCTATGCCTGGTAAGTTGATTCAAAACATGACTAAAGTGGGCGTTAAAAACCCGTTATTCTTGTTAGATGAAATTGATAAAATGTCAGCGGATATGCGTGGCGACCCTGCATCAGCATTATTAGAAGTACTGGATCCTGAACAAAACAGTCACTTTGCGGATCATTATTTAGAAGTTGATTACGACTTATCTGATGTGATGTTTGTTGCAACCTCAAATAGCTTTAATATTCCAGGGCCTTTATTAGACCGCATGGAAGTGATTCGATTATCGGGTTACACCGAAGACGAAAAGCTAAATATTGCTAAAGAGCACTTAATTCCTAAGCAAATTAAGCGTAACGGTTTAAAAGCTAAAGAAGTTGAAATTGCCGACAGTGCCATCATTGGTATTATCCGCTATTACACCCGTGAAGCGGGCGTGCGTAATTTAGAGCGTGAAGTATCTAAGCTATGTCGTAAAGCAGTTAAAAATATCTTAATCGAGAAAGACACTAAAACAGTGACGATCGATGCAGATAACCTTGAAGAGTACTTAGGTGTGCAACGCTTTGATTATGGTAAAGCAGAAGACGGCGACCGTATTGGCCAAGTTACTGGCCTAGCATGGACAGAAGTAGGCGGTGACTTACTCACGATTGAATGTGCTGCAGTACCAGGTAAAGGTAAGTTGACCTATACAGGCTCGTTAGGCGATGTGATGCAAGAGTCGATTCAAGCGGCGATGACCGTTGTTCGTAATCGTGCTGATGAGCTGCGTATTAATAGCGACTTTTATGAAAAACGCGATATTCATGTACACGTACCTGAGGGCGCAACACCTAAAGATGGCCCAAGTGCCGGTATTGCAATGGTAACGTGTTTGGTTTCAAGCTTAACCGGTAATGCGGTGCGCTCTGATGTAGCCATGACAGGTGAAATTACCTTACGTGGTGAAGTATTGCCTATTGGTGGTTTAAAAGAGAAATTATTAGCGGCTCACCGTGGTGGGATTAAAACGGTCATCATTCCAAAAATTAACGAACGTGACTTAAAAGAGATACCTGACAATGTATTGGCGGGTCTTGATATTCACCCAGTTACATGGATTGATGAGGTATTAAAGCTTGCTTTAGTGCATCCAGTTGATAGTTTTTCAGTCGAAACTCCGAAAAAGCAGTAAAAAAGCCAAAAAAAGTGCTTTTAGGGGCTTTTCAAATCTAAACGGTATGATAAGTTAAGCACTGGTTTTCAAGCCTAGCCCTTGCTGGGCCTAGGCTTAAGAAAAATATAATCATATGAGCTTTAAATAAATGCTCAAAAATTTCAAAACAGTGATGTTAGTTTAAAAAAACAATCGCTCTTGATAACAACAATGAAAGAGGATGATATTGTGAATAAATCTCAATTAATCGATCAAATCGCAGCTGATGCTGACATTTCTAAAGCGGCTGCAGGTCGTGCGCTAGATTCATTCATCGAATCTGTATCTGGCGCGCTAAAAGATGGCGACTCAGTTGCACTTGTTGGTTTTGGTACTTTCTCTGTACGTGAGCGTGCTGCTCGTGCAGGTCGTAACCCACAAACTGGTGAAACGATTCAAATTGCTGCAGCTAACATCCCAGCTTTCAAAGCCGGTAAAGCGCTTAAAGACGCAGTAAACTAATCATTGTGTAAACAATTTAGTTATGGCGAGTAAAGAGACGCTTAATTATTGCAATCGATAGATTAAGTTACTTCACCGCCAGTTACTTCAAGTGAAAAAGCGTATCTGGTAAGATACGCTTTTTTACATATGACAAGGTAGAAAAGACCTTGGTCAGAAAAGAGATAAACAAATGCTTGAGAAAATCAGAGAAGGTTCGCAAGGGCCGGTAGCCAAAGTCATTTTAGGCGCGGTGATTTTATCTTTTGCCTTAGCTGGGATCGGTAGTTACTTAGGTCAAACCACAGAACAACCCGTTGCTGAAGTAAATGGAATTAAAATTAGCCAAACAGAATTTAGCCGTGCGTTTCAAAATGAACGTAGCCGCTTAGAACAACAATTTGGTGAATATTTTACCCAAATAGCAGCCGATCCAACTTATATGGCTCAAATACGTCAAGGCGTGATTGACCGTTTAGTACAACAAGAATTACAAAGCCAGTTAGCGACTGAGCTGGGTCTGCGTGTGAGTGATGAAAGTATTCGTCAAACAATTTTAGAGCTTCCTTATTTTAAAATTGGCGATCAATTTAATAACGACCGTTACTTACAAGTGATTCGTCAAATGAACTTCCAACCTGATTCATTTCGAGAGTACCTTCGTGATGATATGACACGTAGCCAGTTAGTGTCAGCGGTTGCAGGAACTGACTTTGCATTGCAAAACGAGCTTAAATCAGCCATTGCACTGCAACAACAAACTCGCAGCATTGATTATTTAGTCATTGATAAACAAGCAATGCAGGCTGATGTTGACGTTACTGATCAAGAAGTGGCTGATTATTACGAATTAAATGCAGGGCAATTTTTATCGCCAGAGCTTATTTCAGTTAATTACATTGAGTTAGATGCAGATGATATCGATGTTGCATCGGTAAGCGAAGACGACGTAAAAGCATATTATGAGCAGAGTAAAGCGCAATATGTTGAGCCTGAAAAACGTCGTGTATCACATATTTTAATTGATAACAGTGAAGATGACGATGCGGCAAAAGCCAAAGCTGAATCTTTATTAGCCCAGCTTAATGCGGGTGCTGATTTTGCACAATTAGCTGAATCGTCGTCAGATGATATTGTTAGCGCCGAAATGGGTGGTGACTTAGAGTGGATTGAACGTGATGTCATGGAACCTGCATTTGAGGATGCTGCTTTTGCACTGCAAAACAAAGGTGATTACTCTGATGTAGTAGCCTCTGAATTTGGCTATCACATCATTAAACTTACAGACATTCAATCGCAGCAAGTTAAACCTTATGATGCCGTTAAAGCCGATTTACGCGCTGAACTTGAGCAAGCTGAAAAAGTGGATGCGTTTTACGAGAAGCAAACAGAAATGGGTGCATTAGCCTTTGAAATTTCTGACCGCTTAGACGATGCTGCTGAAGTAGCAGGTGTTGAAGTACAATCTACACCGCTATTAGCACTGAGTGCGCTTCCTGAGCCGCTTAATAATCCTGCGGTTATAACCGCATTATCATCAGTTGAATTACTAGAAGATAAAGTAAACTCTGAAGTAATCGAACTTGGTAATGAGCACGTGATTGTGGTTCGTGTTAACGAGCATCAACCAGCTGCAACTAAAGCATTGAGCGAAGTAAGCGAGCAAATTAAAACACGCTTAGTAAACGAAAAAGCGTCGGATCTTGCTAAAGAAAAAGCACGTACCTTATTTGCACAAATCAAAGACGGTAAGAGCTTAAATGACGTTGCTGCTGAGCAGTCACTAAGCGTTCGTCATGAGTCGCAACTTACTCGTGAAAGCTTTGCTGTTTCGCCTGCTATTGTTACCCAAATATTTAAAATGGCGCACCCACATGATGGCGCAGTTTATGATGTAGTTAACTTAAACAATGGTGATGCTGCTATTGTTGCGCTTAATGCGGTAAATGATGCACCAGTGAGTGACAGCATTGAGCCACAAATGAAGCAAAATATCACCATGGCCCAAGCACAGAAAAACTATACGGTATTCATTGAGTCGCTTAAGCAACAAGCGGAACTAAAAGTACCAAAAGCAGCGCAACCTGCTGAATAAATCATAGCTAAACTATAAAAGGCGCCAATTGGCGCCTTTTTTGTTTTTTCATTAACAACTTAACAGGCGCTGGGTGACCTTTGACTGCGGGTTTTGAAAAATAGTTTCTGTGGCACCGTATTCAACAATCTCACCCTTATTGAGTACCACTAGCTGGTCGCTAATATGGCGCACTAAACTTAAATGATGGGTGATCAAAATATAGGTTAAGCCAGTTTCAAGCTGTAGTTTAAGTAATAAGTTTACTATTTGCGCTCTTACAGAAGGGTCAAGCGATGAAAGTGCCTCATCGAGCACAACAACCTTAGGATCTAATATAAGCGCACGAGCGAGCGCTACACGCTGTAATTGCCCTACACTAAACATATGCGGATAGTATTGCTGATGATCGACCAGTAGACCCACTTTAAGCAGCGTACTACCAATTTTTTCACTACGTTGAGTTCTATCAAAATCAGTATTGAATTTTAAGCAATCATCGAGCATTTCAGCAATGGTCACTGCTGGGTTTAAAGAGGTGGCGGAGTCTTGAAAAATCATTCGGATATAACGACACTGGGCATCACGATTACCATTGTTTTCTATGGTGTTATTCTCTAATAATATCTGCCCGCTATCGGCACTGTATGCACCCACTAATAATTTAGCCAAGGTGCTTTTTCCTGAACCGGTTTCCCCAATAATGGCAATTGTTTCACCTTTACCAATACAAAATGAGATGTTTTTTAGTACATCAAATTTTTTACGGCTAAATAAACCTGCACGTATGTTAAAGGTTTTTGATAAGGCTTGAACTTTTAACAAGGGTTGCATTATTTTATTTCCTTGATCAATGGAAAGTGACACGCGTAACTATGGCCGTGGTGTTTAGAGAGTTTAGGGGCAACCACACACTCTTTTTGTGCTTGCGGGCAACGCGGTCCTAAACGACAACCAATCGGTAAATGTTGTAGTGTAGGTATGGTACCTTTTAATGCATAAAAAGGTTCTTTATGTGCTAAGCCGTGCTCATAATCAGGTAAGCTTTTTAATAAAGCCTGCGTATAAGGGTGACGCGGTTGGCTAAAAATAAGGTGCGTTGGACCGGCTTCAACCATTTGTCCGCAATACAAAACATGAATACCATGTGACCAATTTACTATTTCTTCTAGCTCATGGGAAATCATCAAAATAGACATATTCTTTAGCTGATTCAAACTTTTTAATAATCGAAATACCTGCGCACGAGTGGTACTCTCTAGTGCGGTTGTGGGCTCATCAGCAATGAGCAACTTAGGTGTACGCGCAATGGCCATGGCTATCATGACTTTTTGACACACACCTTCAGAGAGTTCATGAGGGTAGCTATCAAGCACGGCTTCATGATTTTTAATACCTACTTTATGTATTAAGGCTTTAACACGGTCTTTACGCTCTCGGTTGCGTTTTAAGAAAAACCCTTTGGCGGCTACTTCAGGCAGTGTTTCAGCGATTTGGTTAAATATTTTTGCAGTAGGGTCAAGGCAGCGACTTGGATCTTGATAAATCATTGCAATGTCTTGGCTGACGGTTTTACGGCGCTGCTCAGGTGTGAGGCGCATTAAATCAACACCGCGCCAATGCATTCTATCGGCGGTTATAACCCAGCGTTCGTTAAGTACGCCTACAATGGCTTTTGCAATTAAGCTTTTTCCAGAGCCTGATTCTCCCACTAAAGCGTGTACTTCACCTTCTTTTAAACTAAAACTTACTCGGTCAACAGCGCGAATAGCAGTTTCAGACGTTTGCAGCTCTATGGTTAAATTTCGAATATCTAGTAAATGCATTTAATCGGCCTTACGCGCTTGTAAAACTTTGCGAAGTCCATCGCCCACCAAGTTTGTTGAAAGAACGGCTAAAAATAGCAGTACACCCGGAAGTGCCACTGTCCATGGCGCTAAGTAAATAAGCCCTAAGTTTTCAGCCAAAATAGCACCCCATTCAGTGGTGGGCGGCTGTGCGCCAAGCTTTAAAAACCCTAGCGCAGCAATATCTAAAATAGCTGTGGAGAGGGCCATAGTAAAAATAACCACAATATACTCATACACATTAGGAAAAATCCCGCGCGATAAAATATGCCATTTAGAGGCGCCATCTAAGCGGTAGGCGGTAACATAATCTTTGCCAAGTTCGTCAACTATCAGGTTTCTAATTGAATGAATAAACTGGGGTAATAAGGCCAAAATAATTGCCCATACGGTATTCATTAATCCAGGACCGAGTATAGCAATAATAATGATGGCCAGTAACAATGAGGGAATTGACAGCGTTACATCCAGTAAGTGGTTCAAAAAACTAGAACGTATGCCTTTGTTGATCCCTGCAAAGGTACCTAGCAACACACCAATAACAGTGGTGATCAGTGCAGCCACAACCGATAACCCGAACGTATATGTGGCGCCATTCATTAAACGGGACAGCACATCTCGGCCTAAATCATCGGTGCCAAGTATAAACCGCACATCGCCCATTTCATTCCACGAGGGAGGTAGTAATAGTGCATCACTGTGCTGTTGATTTACCCCATAAGGCGCAAGAAAAGGTGCGGTAGCCGCTAACAGGCTAAAGGCAATAAACACCCATAAACCAACCAGTGCAGGGTGGTTATTTTTAAACTTTCGCCAGAGTCTCGCTAATGGCGATTTATTTGAATCTTCTGAAAATAAGTTAAACTTTGCCATGCGCTTGATTCCGAGACAGAGGATCGAGTAGGGTGTAGGTCAGTTCGGCCATAATTGTCGCAATAATAATGAAAAAAGAAACGGCCATTAACCCCCCTTGTATAGCAGGGTAGTCACGTTGATAAATACTGTCTATTAACCAACGGCCAATCCCCGGCCATGAAAAAATAACCTCGGTGATCATAGCAAGGGTGATCAAGGTGCTAAATTGCAAACCAATTTGCTTTATGACTGGCAGTAATGCATTTCTCAGGGCGTGATGAATAATAAGCTGCCCACGGGTAAGGCCTTTGGCGCGAGCTGTTTTGATAAAGTTTTGATCCATCACTTTTAACATCGATTCGCGAGTAAAGCGCACTAATACAGTAGTTGGATACATAGCCAGTACAATGGTAGGTAACGTTAGGTGATGCAGTGCATCAAGCATTGCCATGCCATTGTAGGGAAAATCAGCAAGTAAAATATCCAGTAAGATAAACCCCGTACTGGCAGGTATTTCATACAATAAGCTCACTCGCCCCGACATGGGAAACCAGCCAAGTTTGAGCGAAAAAACCATAATTAGTAATAACGCGAGCCAAAAAATAGGCATAGAATAGCCAACCATAGCTGTTGAGCTAATTAATTTATCAAGCCATTGTTTATGATAAGCCGATGCTAAAATTCCGACAGGCACACCCACTACCACCGAAATAAATAACGCATAGATACTTAGCTCTAACGTTGCAGGAATTAAATCAACCACGTGAGCAAAAACACTGCTCCCCGAGGCAAACGACACGCCCCAATCGCCTTGTACGATTCGCCCGACAAAGGCAATGTACTGCATAAAGTAGTTACTGTTAAACAGGTACTTTTCTTCTAGCTGTACATTTTGAGTAAAGTTAGTGTCTGGTATGCCGCTTAAGTTACTCAGTGGATCGCCAGGGAATAAGTAGCTCAGCGAAAAAGTAAAAATACTCAGTAATAACACCATGAAAAATAACAATCCGAGGCGGCGTAAAATATAATCGAATAACATTACTTCTTCCTCGCGTTAGCCAATGAAATAGCGCCAAATGGCCCGAGTGTGATCCCCTCAACATCAGCACTACTTGCCTGAAAACGCATGCCATGGGCAATTGGCAGTAAAGGCAATTGTTTGATGATCATGCTTTGTGCTGCGTCGTAATATTGTTTACGTAAATTTAAATCGGTCGTATCGAGAGCTTTAGTTAACAGTAAATCAAATTCAGGATTACACCAGTTCGCTGGGTTTTTGCCACTGAAGGTCGCGGTGCAGCTAAGTAACGGGCTAAAAAAGTTATCAGGATCTGGCGTATCTGCTGCCCAACCTAATAATACACTGTCGTGACGGTGCTCGCCTATGCGTTGAATAAAGGTGTTCCACTCATACTCGACAATATTAACGTTAACGCCAATTTTGCGTAAATCGCTTTGCATCAGCTCTGCCATTTTTCGTGCATTGGGGTTATAAATACGGCTGACAGGCATAGCCCAAATGCTCATATCAAACCCTTTTGGAAAACCTGCTTCAGTTAATAATTTTTTTGCCAGTTGTGGGTCGAAAATTGGCATGTTCTTTTGTGCTTCAAACGCCCACGACGTGGGTGGTAATATTGACCGCGCACGAAGTCCATTACCATAGTAAACTGCCTGCATTATTTTTTCTATATCAATGGCATGTACTAAGGCTTGGCGTACTTTTAAGTTATCAAACGGAGGGCGTTCGGTATTAAATGCCCAGTAACCTATGTTTAAGTTGGTTTCCTTTTCAACGTTAATATCATCTCGCTGAGCTAAAATACTTAACTGTGCACTGCTAGGATGCGCAGTTACGTCACACTCTTTGGTAAGAATTTTAGCAATACGCGTAGTGCCATTAGGGGTAATGTCGTACACCAACTGCTCAAGTGTCACCTCGTGTTTCCAATAGTCAGCGTTTTTATAAAAGCGTACTAAATGGTCTCGTCGGTATTCTTTGTAAATATAAGGACCGGTGCCAACTGGATATTGATCAAATAGGTTTTCTTGGTTGTTGGCTTTGAGCGCCATGGCATATTCTTTAGAGAGCACCACGGCGAAATCGGTCGCCATATTCGCTAAAAAACTGCTTTCTGCGTTAAATAATTCAAACCGAACTTGGTGATCAGACACCCTGACAATTTTACGAATAAGTTGGTCAATACCCACACTTTGAAAGTAGGGGTAATTCGCATCACCGACAAAGTGATAGGGGTTGTATACATCAAATAAACGACTGAAAGTGAAAATGACGTCATCAGCGTTAAATTCGCGTGTTGGAGTAAAATACGCGGTGGTATGAAATTTAACCCCTTTGCGCAGAGTAAATGTGACAGACTTACCGTCTTTGCTAATTTTCCAGTCGGTGGCTAGTTCGCTTTTAAATTCGGCGGTCACAGGGTCAATACTAATTAACCGGTCGTACAACTGGTTAGCAATAATATCGATGGTTGATCCTGTGGTTGTGACTTGTGGATTGAACGACACAGGATTTGCCTCAGCGCAATAAACGAGGCCTTGGTTTTTTTCTTCTAAGATTTCTTCTTTACTATCAATGCAACCTACTAAACTCAATGATAATAAAGCAAGTAATAATTTACGCACCCGCACAACCTCTACTATTCCAGCAAATTGTATTTTTTCAAATAACCACGTAATTGATGATACGTTAAACCAAGTACTTCTGCAGTCTTCTTTTGATTAAATTGACTATGTTCTAATGCTTTTTTTATTAATGTGATCTCAAATTCATTAGAGAGTGTTTTTAAGTCACAAGGAAACTCAAGTTCTGCGTTACCTAAACTCGGTGTTACAGGCGCTTCTGTAGGCTGGGTGTTAACAACTTCATTTTGCACAGCAACAGGGGCTTGTGTATGTTTAATACGTGCTTTAGGTCTAAAGCGGCTTTCGAAAGGGTCTAAAATAATTTTATGCACAGGGATGTGTTCATTGCCGTGGCGATAAAGGCTTCGCTCCACCACATTTTTAAGCTCACGCACATTACCCGGCCACTCATAACTAAGTAAACTTTCTTGTGCATTACGAGTAAAACCACTAAATAGCTCCCACTCTAAGTCGCGTGCCATATTCATTGCAAATTGCTCAGCCAATAACATAATATCGTCTTGGCGTTCGCGCAGTGGCGGTAGAGTGATTACATCAAATGCGAGCCTATCGAGTAAATCGCTTCTAAATTCACCTTGCTGCGCTAAATGCGGTAAGTCTTCATTGGTCGCACAGACTAAGCGCGTATCTACTTTAACCGTTTGTTTGCCGCCAACACGCTCAAACTCACCATACTCTATTACCCTTAATAGCTTTTCTTGCACTAGGGCAGAAGTATTTGCCAACTCATCTAAAAATAAGGTGCCGCTATTAGCCCGCTCAAATCGGCCTTCATGACGTTTACTTGCGCCGGTAAATGCACCACTTTCATGGCCAAATAATTCACTTTCGAGTAGATTTTCGTTTAATGCCGCACAGTTGAGTTTGACGTAACTTTGATCCCAGCGCTTGGATAAAAAGTGTAAACGTGCTGCAATAAGCTCTTTACCGGTACCGCGTTCACCAATAATAAGTACGGGTTTATCTAGGTTTGCTAGCTGCGATACCTGATCAAGAACCGATAAAAAGCTGTCTGATTGGCCGAGCAAATTATCCTGTTGGCGATATTGACTCATATTTCCTAACTCTTAGTCATTTTTACTAACAGTTAGTGTATTTCATTATGATTAACAACAAAAGTAATTTGTAATTTGCATTTAACTATTTGAAATTTATTGCTATTTTAAAATTAAAAAAGTTGGCAAGCATATTGATACTAATAAAAGCAGACACATTTAGATTAAATAATAGAGGTATATGTTATGGGAATTTTTTCACGTTTTGCAGACATTGTTAATTCTAATATCAATGCCATTTTAGATAAAGCAGAAGACCCTGAAAAAATGGTTCGTCTTATTATCCAAGAGATGGAAGATACACTGGTAGAGGTCCGCTCTACATCAGCAAAAACACTCGCTGAGAAAAAAGAATTAGTACGTCGCGTAGATACACTAAAAGCCCAAGTAAACGATTGGCAAGACAAAGCCGAATTGGCACTGAGCAAAGATCGTGACGATCTAGCACGCTCAGCATTACTTGAAAAGCAAAAATCAGCCGACGCAGTTGCTGCGGTAGAAAGTGAACTTGACCATGTAGAGTCTCATATAGAGAAGCTACAACAAGAGGTAACTACGCTACAAGAAAAGCTAGCAGATGCTAAGGCACGTCAAAAAGCGATTATTTTACGTCAACGCTCGGCTGAGTCGCGCCTTGAAGTTAAAAAAGCGCTTGATAGTTCTAAAGTAGAGGATGCACTTAATCGCTTTGAACGTTACGAAACCAAAATTGATGGGCTAGAATCTCAAATAGAGTCTTACGATTTAGGTAAACAAACGTTAGCTGATGAAATTGCAGACTTACAAAAGAATGAAAAGATTGATGACGAGTTAGCTGAACTTAAAAAGAAACTCGCAAATAAATAAAACGATAATATCAGGGGCCACGTGCCCCTGACATCAACATAGAATATGGATTGTCAGGAGAGGATTATGTTTGATCCAGAGATACTAGTTGCCCCCTTTATCTTATTTATGATTTTTGTTGCGCCACTGTGGTTAATTTTACACTACCGTAGCAAAAAGCAAGTAAGCCAAGGGTTGAGTGAGCATGAGCATCGCCAATTATTGGAGCTTGCACAAAAAGCTGAAAAAATGGCTGATAGAGTAAAAACATTAGAAGCGTTGCTTGATCAAGAGTCACCTCAGTGGAGACAAAAAGTATGAACACTAAACGCGAATTATTAAGAGACCCACAACGCGGCAAAATAGCTGGCGTATGTGCCGGTTTAAGTGACTACTTTAATATGGAGTTATGGTTAGTTCGCATTATATTTGTTAGTGCGGTACTACTAACCGGTGGCCCATTATTTGTGGTAGCGTACATTGCAGCATGGTTTATTTTAGATAAAAAACCTGCTGCAACACATAAAACGCATTCAACTTATAGCGGTGACCCACTGGAAGTTAAGTTTAAAGTATGGCAAAAGGGCGAGCCACCTCGTCGTGCATTACAAGACTTAAAAGAGCGTTTAACGCGTGTTGATGTTCGCTTACAAGAGATGGAACGTTACGTTACCTCAAGCGAATTTACGGTCAGTCGTGAAATTAATAAACTTTAAAGGATTGATAGGCACCTTGTTTGTAACGTGAACAATTACGGCAGATAGGGTGCAAAACACTTTATGAGCCAATCATTTGCAAAAAAGACCTTTAAAACCTTTAAAGGCAAAGCACAAAAAGCCCTGCACCGTAGTTTAGACCAACATGTTAAGCTTGCCGTAACTGGGTTGAGCGGCAGTGGTAAGACCGCGTTTATCAGTGCGTTAGTTAAGCACTTAACCTCTCAGGCGAATGACAACAACTTACCTTTTTTTGATGTGATGCGCGAGCATCGTCATATTGCCACTAAAATTGTGCCGCAAGAAGCATTAAACGTGCCCACCTTTGACTTTAACCGTGCAATAAATGCTTTACTGCCAATGGAAGGTGACCCTGCTTGGCCGGCGTCTACAGAGCGAATAAATACCCTGCGCTTAGCGATTAAATACCAAAGTAATGCGGGTCTGCGAGGTCATTTTTCACCGCAATCAACGTTATACCTTGATATTATTGACTATCCAGGTGAATGGCTGCTCGATTTACCTATGCTTGAACAAAGCTATACTGCGTGGAGTGAACAGCAATACCCATTATTAAATCAGTCTCCTCGCAGCGCTACCTCAGGCGATTTTTTACACGCCGTAGAGCAACTTGATTTACATGCCCCTGTGGATGAAAGTGAGCTTGCTAACATTGCACAACTTTATCAACGCATGCTGGTAGGGCTAAAAAAAGACACTAAACTTGCGATGCTACAACCAGGGCGAATGTTAATGCCAGGCGACTTGCAAGGTGCGCCGTTATTGTTATTTTTTCCAATTAATCCTGAAAAAATGAAAGACGATGTAGTGGCGGGTTCTAATTTAGCGCATTTAATTAAACGTTTTAACGCTTACGTGAAAGAAGTCGTTAAGCCATTTTATAATGAGCATTTTCGTCATTTTGACCGCCAAATTGTGTTGGTTGATGTACTCAGTGCATTAAATGAAGGCCATGAAACGTTGCATGAGCAAAGCCGTGTTATTAATCAATTGTTGGCCCATTTTAGTTATGGGGAGTCTGGCTTTTTTAAACGTTTATTCAAACCGAATATTGATAAAATATTGTTTGCTGCTAATAAGTCAGATCACATCAGCGCTAAGCATCATAAAGCGTTAGCCTTGTTACTAGACTCGCTGGTTAAAGAGCAAAGTAATCATTTAAAGTTTGATGGTGTACAAATTGAAACTATGGCTATGTCATCAATTACCGCAACCCAGCCTCGCCAAGTGGTTGATAAAGGTCAAACTCTTGATTGCGTTTACGGTAAACCTTTAAATGAGGATGAGTGGCTGACTTATTTACCACCAGAGCCGCCAAGTAGAATGCTTAATAAAAGTGAGTGGCCAGAGCAAGGGTTTGAATTTTTGTCATTTTCGCCGATGCCAAGCCCCGACAAACAACTTAAACATATTCGATTAGATCATGTGATGCAGTACCTGCTAGGAGATAAATTAACATGAGTGAGTCAACGCAACAGTTTCAAGCAGGGCGTCGTATTAGTGCACCAAGTATTGAGCAAAACGAGCCTGCGTTAACATCCGCTAAAATTATTGAACACGGACAAAGTGATTACACCTCTGAGGTTGAGGATGATGCGCTTGAGCCTGAAGTTGATTTAGATCCGGTGTATAAAAAGTCAAAATGGCAAACGCTAAAAGGCTTGTTTGCGCTCAGCTTTATTATTTTAGTACTGCTAGAGTTTGGGTTTTCTATTGTGCTTGCTTATCAGCAATCGCTTATTTTGGGCAGTATTTATTTAACCGCTGTGGTAAGCGGTGTGTTATTAATAACAAGATTGTTATGGCGAGAATATCTGATGTTGCGCAGTTTAAAGCGTAATCAGCTGCATCGCCATGAAGCCGATAGGCTATTAAACAGTGAGCAAGTGGGTGGTGCACTCCCTTGGCTTGAAAAATTGAACAAGCACCAGCAGTTAGACAATTTTGAAAACTTTAAAAACCAAGTTGCTACGCACCATAGTGATAAAGAAATAATGACACTTTACGCTAATAGCCTACTGGTAAGGCAAGACACCCAAGCTAAAAAGCTTATAAACCGCTTTGCAACAGAGTCAGCCTTATTAGTCGCATTAAGCCCTCTTGCGCTGGTGGATATGATGGCGGTGCTTTGGCGCGGTACAAAATTAATCGAGCAAATAGGTAAAATTTATGGCATTGGTTTTGGTTACGCCAGTCGCATTAAGCTCTACCGAATGCTGTTAAAGCAAGTCATGTTTGTAGGCAGTGCAGAGCTTGTATCTGATTTAGCGGCCACAGCACTTAGTGCTGAGCTATTAGGCAAACTTTCAGGGCGAGCCGCGCAAGGCGTCAGTGCGGGTATATTTACAGCTCGTATAGGCTATAAAGCCATGGAATTAAGTCGACCCTTACCGCGTCTTGAAAATAAACGCAGCTTGTTAAAAGGCACTGTTCAAGGAATTGCGAGTAAAATTATGAGTCGCACTAAGAGAGCGGAGAGTAAATAGTTGGCAATAT
This sequence comes from Pseudoalteromonas sp. 2CM36K, assembly GCF_023161865.1. Taxonomy (NCBI): domain Bacteria; kingdom Pseudomonadati; phylum Pseudomonadota; class Gammaproteobacteria; order Alteromonadales; family Pseudoalteromonadaceae; genus Pseudoalteromonas; species Pseudoalteromonas sp. 2CM36K. The sequence continues at coordinate 67,153 of NZ_JALNTK010000003.1, read as the reverse complement.
TTGTGTACAGCTTTTTGAGTAAAGTTTGCACAAATAGCCATCTGAGCATCCGGCATGCTTGTGATTTAAAGTGCGGTGCGTTTTATTTATGTAATTGACACACATAATAAAAACGAGAGCACACAATGAGCAAGCATCATCCACACACCCAATGTATCCATGGCCCACAAAAAGCCAATGATCCCCATGGCGCATTAACCTCGCCATTATACCAAACATCGACATTTCATTTTGAAAATGCTGCGCAGGGTGCTGCACGGTTTGCTGGCGATGAGCCAGGTTATATTTATACGCGTTTGGGTAACCCTACCACCACTGAACTTGAACAAAAAGTGGCGCAATTAGAGGGCTGTGAGGCTGCAGCGGCAACGGCTACAGGTATGGGAGCGGTATCGGCTTCGGTACTGAGCTTTTTATCACAAGGCGATCACTTAGTTGCATCAAGTGCGCTTTATGGCTGCACCTTTGCTTTTTTTGCGCATATGTTGCCGCGTTGGGGCATTGAAGTCACCTTTGTGGATATGACCAATGAAGATGAGTTACGTGCTGCAATAAAGCCAAACTCAAAAATGATATTTGCAGAGACACCGATAAACCCGACGATGGCCGTTATTGATTTAGCACTTATTGGTGATGTAGCAAAACAGCATAATTTAATAAGTGTGGTCGACAATACCTTTTTAACGCCGCTGCTACAGTCACCTAAACAATACGGCATCGATATTATTATGCACAGTGCTACCAAGTATTTAAATGGTCACGGCGATGTAGTCGCAGGTATTGTGTGTGGATCCCTTGAGCACATTACACAGATTAAAATGACGGTGTTAAAAGATATAGGCGCGACGATTAGCCCACACGATGCATGGTTAATTAACCGAGGTTTAAAAACATTAGCTATACGGGTAGAGCGTCATTGCCAGAGTGCGCAAACGATTGCTGAATATTTAGAGGCTCACCCTCAAGTGAGTAAAGTGTACTATCCTGGACTGAAGTCGCACCCAGGTCATCGGTTTATTGGTAAGCAAATGAAAGCTGCTGGCGGTGTTATTGCTTTTGAAATTAAAGGGAGTTTAACCGACGGTGAGCAGTTTATTGATAGCATGAAGCTATGTACTTTAGCGGTTAGCTTAGGCGATGCTGAAACACTTATTCAACACCCTGCATCGATGACCCATTCGCCTTACACACCCGAAGAAAGATTAGCAGCCGGAATTAGTGATGGTTTAATTCGTTTATCAGTTGGGCTTGAAGATGTTAATGATATTATTAACGATCTCAACCAAGCATTTACTAAAATATCGTAAGGTGTAATTTATTATTTACAGAGGTTTCGATCTGAAAGTGCTGTTAAATATAGGGTGTGTTTTTATCTTTGCTATGGTGTAACTATAGATTTACGATCTACGCAATCAGCGAAAGTATTGATCTGAGTCAAGCTATTAAACTTTTGTTCACTTTTGCATAGTATGGCTACATCGAATAGCCGAGCACGTGGCTATTATTTTGACACCGATTTAGGGTTTAAACCCAAAGAAGGTATTTATGGCTAAAGCAAGTAATTACACCTCTAAAACACCAGATGAAAATGGCGTTATACATTGGAGCGATGAAGAAAATAAAATTTGGTCTGAGCTTGTAGCACGCCAACTTGCGTGCATTGAAGGCAAAGCCTGTGACGAGTACATGGAAGGGTTGAAAAAAATCAACCTGCCTCATGACCGTATCCCACAGCTTAGTGAGCTAAACGAAGTCCTATTAGCAACCACAGGTTGGCAAGTTGCACCTGTGCCTGCACTTATCGATTTTGATGAGTTTTTTAGGTTACTCGCTAACAAGCAATTTCCTGTAGCGACCTTTATTCGTAGCCGTGAAGAATTTGACTATTTACAAGAGCCCGATATTTTTCATGAGATATTTGGTCACTGTGCCATGCTAACCAATCCTGACTTTGCTGAATTTACCCATAAGTACGGGCAACTAGGTTACGCGGCAGAGAAAAAAGATCGCGTTTATTTAGCACGCATGTACTGGTTTACCGTTGAGTTTGGTTTGATGCAAACCGAAAAAGGATTACGTATTTACGGCGGTGGTATTTTATCAAGCCCAGGGGAAACCCAATACGTGTATTCAGATACACCAGAGATAAACTCAATGAATGTATTAGATGTACTGCGTACACCGTACCGTATAGATATTATGCAACCATTGTATTATACGATTAATTCGATTCATGATCTGTTTGAAATATCGCAAATGGATATAATGACTTTAGTTGAGCAAGCTAAGGCGCTTGGTTTACATGAGCCGAAATTTCCCCCAAAAGAAAAATTAGCTAGTTAGTTTTTTAATAAAAGTAACACTAGAATTAAGGATTTAAAATGTCTTCATTAAGTGAACAAAAATGTGAAGCCTGTCATGCAGATGCACCAAAAGTATCTGATGCAGAATTGGCTGAATTAATTAAAAAAATCCCTGATTGGGTGCCGGAAGTACGCGACGGTATTATGCAATTAGAGCGCGTTTATAAGTTTAAAAACTTTAAGCAGGCCATTGCATTTACTAATAAAGTTGGCGATATGGCTGAAGACGAAGGCCATCACCCTGGTCTATTAACCGAATGGGGTAAAGTAACTGTTACTTGGTGGAGCCATTCAATTAAAGGTTTGCATAAAAACGATTTTATTTGTGCTGCTAAAACAGATGACGTATTTAACGCGCTGTAATTAATTATATTTGAGTAAATAAAAAGGCACTTTACAGTGCCTTTTTTATTTTTAATTACCGTTTTACCAATATTGACTGCATCCGTTAAGCTTTATCGGTATTTAACATGTCATCATGTTCGGCCATATCCCAAGGAAGTTCGCCTGGACTATTACCTAGAAAGTGTAAGTAGTTCTCAAACTGATCAAGAATATCTTTCACAATATCATCTTCACTGTAGCCATAAACATCGTATGACAGACCACCACGACGTAAAAACACGTCGGCCTTATAATACATTTCATTATTATCATTATCTGGCCGCAGCTCTGAGTAAGCAAAGCTCGGCATAGGGTGCTCGGTAAGGCGAATATCATAAACAAAATCCACATGCTCATGACGTAGTACAGTTAAATGAGCGCGTCCTAAATCAGTATCAAATTCGACCACGGCATGCCATTGTCGAGATTTCAATTCTGCTTGTACGGCTTTCATTGCCTCAACTACTACACTGCCAATAAAAGTATGTACTTTTTCTTTATTAGGGTAATTAACCATAGCCGCTAAACGGCGTTTCCAATGGGATAGATCGATATTACGACCATTAAGTGAATGTGCTTGTAGACTGGTATCGCGATGGCCTTCAATTTTTAGAGCTCGCCAAAGCCCGGCAGTGGCAATTAACATAATAACAGCAAAGGGTAAGGCACTGGCTATGGTCATGGTTTGCAGTGCACTAAGTCCGCCTGCCACTAATAAGACAGCCGCCACAGCACCTTCTAGTACCGCCCAAAACACGCGTTGCCAAGCCGGCGTATTGATATTTCCACCAGAGGCGAGTGAATCAATGACTAAAGAGCCAGAATCAGATGATGTAACAAAAAAAGTTATGATCAGAATTACGGTGAGCAGTGAAATGAAAAATGACAGTGGTAACACTTCAAATAATTGAAATAACGCCACGGCATGATTTGCTTGTACATCACCAATGAGCGTATCAAAGCCTTCATTCATTATTAAATTCAGTGCTGTATCGCCAAACACTGAGAACCATAAAAAAGTAAAAATAGTAGGAACTAACATTACGCCAACAACAAATTGTCTGATGGTTCTGCCGCGGCTAATTTTTGCGATAAACATCCCGACAAACGGCGCCCACGCAATCGTCCAGCCAAATATAAATAAAGTCCAGTTACCAATCCAATCACTGCGACTATAAGCTTGTAAATTAAAAGTACGCTCAACAATACCGCTTAGGTAGCTGCCGGTATTTTGTAAAAATGATTCTAAGATGTGAATAGTTGGGCCAATGAAAAACACAAAAGCCATTAGTGAAACCGCTAAGGTCATATTCACAATTGATAATCTCTTAACCCCTTTATCCATACCGGCAACTACTGAGAGCGTAGCTGCGGCAGTAATAACGGCAATGGTCGTAATTTGCACTGTGGTATTAATAGGGATGTTTGGCCATAAGTAATGTAGGCCTGCATTTATTTGGGTCACCGAAAGCCCTAGTGTAGTAGCAATACCAAATAAAGTACCTAATATGGCAAACACATCCACAGTATGGCCGATTGGGCCATAAATTTTATCGCCAATAAGTGGATACAAGGCAGAGCGAATAGACAGTGGTAAGCCATGGCGAAATGCAAAATAAGCAAGCACTAAACCAACAATTCCATAGATGGCCCAAATATGAAATCCCCAATGGAAAAAGGCAATTTGCATTGCCTGCTTGGCGGCATCAACGGTTTCAGCCGCCCCAGATGGCGGGGATGCGTAATGCAGCACAGGTTCAGCAACACCAAAGTAAAGCAGTGCCACGCCATAACCGGCAGAAAAGAGCATGGCAAACCATTCACCAAAGCTGTATTGTGGCTGTGCATGATCGGGGCCTAATTTTATATTCCCCCAACTAGAAGCCGCGACCGAGACAATAAATACCAAGAAAATAGCGACAGACAACATATAAAACCAGCCAAAGGTTTCTGTTATCCACGCAAGGGCAACACTAAATGCCTGACCAGCGAGTTCAGGGTTACTACTTGTACCAATTACCAAAAGTAGAATAATAAATACTGCAGGCAAAAATACGGGTAGCAAAATGGTTGAGCGTAAAGCAGTTTTTGTCATATTAATCCTTAATATTAATTGCTAACTTTCAAGTATGCCTAACTACCTTATTATAAATTCACTATGGTTGGCTAATTTTGCAGCTTAAAAACGACACTTTTTTAAATTAAAGTTAATATTTACAGCAGATTGGTTTTAAAAAAGAAAGTAAGTGAAATTTGATATAGGAGTGTTAATGCCGCTGTTTTAGAGGGGGATAGACTTTTACATGCTAAGGACTAAATCGAGTCTTAGCGTTTCCAATCACATTGCTTTACCAGCTCAAACCAAGGGCTGGTAAAGTCCTTAGCGACAATAGAAGCGGGTAAGGTTACAGCTACATCTAGTTTGTTGGCTAAATAGCGTGCGACCAGTTGTTTCATTTTATCACTTTCTAATTGCTCATAAGCTGTTTGTAACTGTTGTTTGTCTTTTTGGCTTATAAAACCACCGGTCAAATTTTTGTAGCCTATTTCAAGCCAAAGAAGTAATGCTTGTTTTGCTTCGTTGGGAAAGGCATGGGTTAATGTGGCTGTTGGGCTATAGAGTCGCTCAAAGTTAATTTGCTGCTCTTGAATCAAAAAAACCATTAATAAATTAAGTCCGGTTGAGATTTGCCCCGCGCGTTTATCAATGTTTTGGTTATTACTTAATGCACTTCTAAAATAGCGCTCAGCTTCGGGTATGTTGCCCTCATCTAGGGCTAAATAACCTAAGTTACTCTCTATCAATGCGGTTACATTGGGAAGCTGTAATTGTGTGGTGATTTTATGGCTATCAAGGTACAAGGCACGCGCTTTTGCAAAGTCATCTTGCGAGCGAGCAACCAATGCTATGCTGTTGGTGAGTGTTAGCCGTTGACGAGCGTTTTGCGCATATTTGTAAGCACATTTAAATGAATATTGGGCATCGTCTAAATATTCTGCATGGCGAAGCCATATTCCCAAGGCACTCATAATGGTGGTCAGCTTTTGTTTGAAATAGTCAGTTTGATGATGCTGAAATATTGCTTCAATCGATGTATAAAGCTTGTCATAGTGACTTGTAGGTACTGCTGTACGGGCATAGATAAGGTGCCAGCGAATAAATAATTCTGGCGGCATGAGTTGTAACCCTGTGAGGTTTTCTAAAATAGTAATAGATTGAGCTGGATTAACAGTAAGATAATCTTCGGCTTCATCTAATTTTTTTTCAAAGGTATTAAAGTCATTAGCAAAGAGGTGTTTTGAACATAATAATATCAACCAACTTATTACAAAAAGCCGCAACAACGTAACCTCGACAATCGAACTATGCGTCAATTCATTATAGTTGTAGGCATCTAACAAAGCAACGCCATTAAAGGGTACAGGTTTGTGAGAAAGTATTTTAAAATCACTAAAAAAGCCCTAAAGCTATACAAGCTTAGGGCTTTTTCTGTATGTAATTAAATTTTAGCGAATACACATTAACTTAATGTGTCGTTGGGTTTCGTTTTATTCAACCCAAGCTACGTTTAACATCAACCTGCTTAGCGCTAACAGCTAAAAACTTACAGCTGCTCTTAATCATCAATCGAGCGCAGTAGGGCATTAATGCCCACTTTTTCGCGAGTTTGTTTGTCTACTTTTTTCACAATAATAGCCGCATACAAGCTATGGCTGCCATCTTTTGAAGGTAGAGCACCTGGAACCACAACTGCGCCGGCAGGTACGCGGCCATAGTGAATTTCACCGGTTTCACGGTCGTAAATACGGGTACTTTGGCTGATGTAAACACCCATTGAAATAACGGCGCCTTCTTCAACAATTACGCCTTCAACAATTTCTGAACGTGCGCCAATAAAACAGTTGTCTTCAATGATGGTAGGATTTGCTTGTAACGGCTCTAAAACGCCGCCTATGCCTACGCCGCCAGATAAGTGTACATTCTTACCAATTTGAGCACATGAGCCCACTGTCGCCCATGTATCAACCATGGTGCCATCGTCAACAAATGCACCGATGTTTACGTACGATGGCATTAATACGACATTTTTACCTACAAAGCTGCCTTTACGAGCAACGGCGTTGGGTACGACACGCATGCCGCCTTGCTGAAATTGCTCGGGCGTGTAGTCGCTAAATTTAAGCGGTACTTTATCGTAAAATTGGTTTACGCCGTCGTTCACTGGCTGATTTTCACGAATTCTAAATGAAAGTAGTACTGCTTTTTTAAGCCACTGGTGAACAACCCATTCGCCTGAAATTTTCTCTGCAACGCGAGCAGCGCCGCTATCTAATAGCTCAAGCGCATCTATAATCGCTTGTTTAACATCGCTTGATACTGTAGCAGGGCTAATGCTGTCGCGGTTATCCCACGCATTTTCAATCATGGTTTTTAAATCTGACATAGTGTCCTCTTATTCAATTTCGGCGTTGAGTTTTTTACGTAATGCCTGATGAATTTTTGCTTGCTCTTCATCAGTGAGCGCTTGATATTCGTTATTTGATACCACAAAGAAATCTTCTGCACGTTCGCCTACCGTGGTAATACGTGCGGCATGTATGTGGAGTAAGTAAGCTTGAAAAACCTCGGCTATTTTAGTTAATAGTCCAGGTATATCAACCGCTTGAATTTCTATTAAGCTACGATCCTTACGAGGATGCGGGCGCAGTACAATTTTAGGTTTAATATTAAAGTCTTTAAAACGCTGTGATCGGCTCTTTTTAAAGCGTATTTTTTTACGTGGATCATTAAGCGCTTGCTCTAATCCGCGTTTAATCGATTGTGCGCGGCTACTGGCAATCGGCTCGCCGTTAACTTCTAAAATAACAAAGTTGAACAGTACGTAGCCATCTTTGGTGGTCAGTACTTGGGCGTGCTGAATTTGCGCTTTTTTAGAGCCAATAACACTAACCAGTCGAGCAAAGAGCGCACCTGAATAGGGGCTATAAGCAAACACTTGGGTACCGCCATGCATCGCTTTATTAGAAACGATAACACTGGGCTGGCTTAAATCAGTGCACTTGAGTAAGTGCTCAGTATGCCAAGAAATTTGTTGCTCACTAAAAGCGGTAAAGTAATTTGCTTTAAAACGGCTCCAAATTAAGTCAATTTGCTCCTCGTGATAATGCAAATTAAGCAGGCGTTGCTTAGCTTGGTGCTTTTTATCACGAATTTGGTCGCGTTGATCCATCGGGTTTTCAAGCCCAAGGCGCAAGGCGCGCTGTGTGTGCAAATAAAGCTCGCGCAGCAGCGTGTTTTTCCAGTCATTCCATAGGTTGTCATTGGTGGCTCGAATATCAGCCACGGTTAAACAATAGAGGTAATCGAGTTGGCGTTCGGTTTTTACTCGCGATGCAAAATCTTTTATTACATCGGGGTCGTTAATATCTTTACGTTGCGCAGTTACCGACATAAGTAAGTGGTTGCTTACCAACCACGCTATGAGCTTACCATCTGAAGAAGCAAAACCATGCAGCTTTGAAAACGTTATGGCATCAACAGCGCCCAGCTCTGAGTGATCTCCTCCTCGCCCCTTAGCAATATCATGAAAAATACCAGCCAAATACAGTAATTCGGGTTTATCCATGCGCGTGACTATTTCACTGCAAATTGGAAATTCACTAATGCTGGTTTTATCGAAGTATTGGTAAATATTATTAATTAATTTATGGGTATGTTCATCTACGGTATAGGCATGAAACAAATCAAACTGCATTTGGCCAAAAATATTGCGCCACTGCGGAAGGTAAGCTGCAATCATGCCGTGCTTATGCATTAGCGTAAACGCACGGCCCATGCCGTTAGGGTGCTTTATAATACGTAAAAAAGCTTCGCGGCACGCGGCATAATCTTGTAAGTCACCTAATAAGCGACGACGTACTTGGCGGATAGTTCGAATAGTGCTTGGGTATATATGGGTAATTTCTGGGTGATCAGCAATGTGCTCAAATAATACAAAAAGTTGGTCACGCCTAAAAAATACTGACGGACTTTTTACCCGAATTTGATGGCCAACGCGTTCAAAATTACGATCAAGTTCTTCAACAGTGGCTTGGCTGCTGTCTGGTGAAATACTTTGCTCAAAGTACGAAAGTAGCATTTGATTAAGTTCACGAACCCGGCTCATTATTCTGAACAAGCGTTTCATCATGCGCTCAACAGAGGCTTTTCCATCACTACCAAAACCCAAAATTTCAGCCGCTTGCGGTTGGTGATCGAATAATAAACGGTTTTCTGAGCGACCTGCGGCTAAATGCAAAGCAAAGCGAATATTCCATAAATTTTCAAGGCACTCTAACAGTTCTTGGTATTCTTCGTGAGTTAGGTAGCCGTGATTTATCAGCTCTTGCAGGGTTTCGGCTCTAAAGTGTTTTTTTGCAACCCAAATAATGGTTTGTAAGTCGCGCAGCCCGCCTGGATTTTCTTTTATATTAGGCTCTAAATTATAAGCCGTACCATGACATTTTTTGTGGCGTAAATTTTGCTCTTGTACTTTTGCAACAAAGAACTCTCCAGAGCCCCATACAGGCCTTTCGATGAGGTGACTTTTGAGCTTTTCGAATTCAATATGGTTGCCGAAAATTAATCGGCTTTCTAGTAGGCTGGTGGCAAAGGTAACATCTTCACGTTTTTGCTCTATGGCTTGTTCAATGGTGCGTACACTGTGACCTATTTCTAAATTAAGATCCCACAGCATAGTGACAAACTGGCCAATTTTTTCGCAAATATCGTCATTGGGTTGCTGGGTAACAAGCAGTAAAAAGTCAATGTCGGAGTAGGGATGAAGTTCACCGCGACCATAACCTCCTACAGCAATTAAAGCGAGATCTGGCTCGTGGGCTAAATCGAAAACATGAAAGAGTTTAATCAGTAACCGGTCTATAAATTCTGCACGGGCGTTTATTAGATTACCAACGGGTTGTTTTGAGAATTCATTATGCAACCATTTATAAAAATAGGCGGAGCAATCGCGGTATTCGCTAAGTTGCTGAGCATCATTAAGCAACTTTTTTACTTTGTTAGGTAATGCCACTTAGGCTGGCTCCTATGTATGGACTGCATTATAAGTCTTGGATTAAGTTATTTTTATACTGTGTTTGCTGCAAAGGGAATAAATCATGTTATTTCCCTTTGCAACAAACCACTTAATCTGTGAACAGGCTAAAGCCTGCTTAGTATCATGATTAAGCGCACACTAAGATTAGTGCTCGATGATTCTATCGATAGTATCATCTGATCGTAGTGTTAAAATTTCAACACCATTTTCAGTTACCAGTAAGGTATGTTCCCACTGAGCTGATAAACTACGGTCTTTTGTTACCACAGTCCAGTCGTCTTTTAGTAATTTACATTGGCGTTTGCCTGCATTGACCATGGGCTCGATTGTTAAACACATACCGGCTTTTAATGTTTCGCCTGTACCTGGTTTTCCGTAGTGCATTACCTGTGGTTCTTCATGAAATTCACTGCCAATACCGTGCCCACAGTATTCACGTACGATAGAGTAATTAAAGCTCTCTGCATATTTTTGAATAGCTGCACCAATATCACCAAGGCGAACACCCGGTTTTACCATTTTAATGGCAAGGTAAAGGCTTTCTTGAGTCACTTCTGCAAGGCGTTTGCCTTGAATGTTAGGTGTGCCAACATGGAACATTTTTGAAGTATCACCATGGTAACCATCTTTAATAACAGTAATATCAATATTGACACTGTCACCGTCTTTTAATGCTTTGTCGTTCGGAATTCCGTGACAAATTACATGATTTACCGAGGTACAAATTGATTTTGGAAAACCATGATAATTAAGAGGAGCAGGAACGGCATCTTGCACATTAACAATATAATCATGACAAATTGTATTTAGCTCATCGGTGGTGATACCTGGTACCACATGTGGTTCGATCATTTCTAGCACATCAGCAGCCAAACGGCCGGCTACACGCATTTTCTCGATTTCTTCAGGGGTCTTAATCACAGCGCTCATTGAGGCTCCAAAGTTGCGTTTTTAGATGATTATCGTCGCACAATTTTTGCACGAGACGTTGAGTATTTAATTTTAATATGGTATAAAGCGCGCCGTCTTTTTACAAATAAATTCTTAAATGATTTTTTGTATTTAAGGCAAACACAATTTTATTTTAACACACACACGTATCGTCACATACACTTGGGTGCATTTCAGTTTCATTTAACTGCGGTGTTGGTGCTATGGGATATGTGGAGGCCTAACCCTAAACAACTTAGAGGATTTACAAAATGGCAAACGTTTCAATGCGCGATATGCTTCAAGCTGGTGTTCACTTTGGTCACCAAGCACGTTACTGGAACCCTAAGATGAAGCCTTTCATCTTCGGCGCACGTAACCGTGTACATATCATCAACCTTGAGCAAACTGTACCAATGTTCAACACTGCACTTAAGTTTTTATCTGGTGCTGCTGCAAACAAAGGTAAAGTTCTTTTCGTTGGTACTAAGCGCGCAGCAAGCGAAGCAGTAAAAGAAGCTGCTTTACAAAGCGATCAATTCTTCGTTAACCACCGTTGGTTAGGCGGCATGTTGACTAACTGGAAAACAGTTCGTCAATCAATCAAGCGTCTTAAAGACCTTGAAGCTCAAAGCCAAGACGGTACTTTCGAGAAGTTAACTAAGAAAGAAGCGTTAATGCTTACTCGTGAAATGGACAAGCTTGAAAAAAGCCTTGGTGGTATTAAAAACATGGGTGGCCTTCCAGACGCTATCTTTGTAATCGATGCTGACCACGAGCACATTGCTATCCGTGAAGCTAACAACCTAGGTATCCCAGTTGTTGCAATCGTTGATACTAACTCTAACCCAGACGGTGTTGATTACATCGTACCTGGTAACGATGATGCTATCCGTGCAATCAACCTTTACACTAGTGCTGTTGCAGCTGCGATCACTGAAGGCCGTGAGAGTAACATCGTTGCTCAAGCTGAAAAAGATGACTTCGTAGAAGCTGAGTAATTAGCTGTCATCAAGTCTTCATCTTCTAAAGGTGAAGACTTGCTATTCTTGTGGAGCGGGTAACCCGCTTATCTAAACCTGATTTCAGATTTGAGGATTTACTAATGGCTGTAACTACTGCCCTAGTTAAAGAATTACGCGAGCGTACTGGCGCTGGCATGATGGATTGTAAAAAAGCGTTAACTGAGACTGATGGTGACATCGAGTTAGCGATTGAAAACATGCGTAAGAGCGGTGCTGCAAAGGCTGCTAAAAAAGCAGGTAACATCGCTGCTGAAGGTACTATCATCATCAAGCAAAACGCGGGTGTTGCAGTACTTGTAGAAGTTAACTGTCAAACTGACTTCGTAGCTAAAGATGCAAGCTTCTTAGCGTTTGCTAATAAAGTTGCAGATGCTGCTATTGCTGACACTTCATCTATCGAAGACTTACAAGCTAAGTTTGAAGAAGATCGTGTTGAGCTAGTAACTAAAATTGGTGAAAACATCAATGTACGTCGTCTTCAGTACATCACTGGTGAGCAACTAGTTGAGTACCGTCACGGCGAGCGTATTGGTGTTGTTGTTGCAGGTGTTGCTGATGAAGAAACACTTAAGCACGTTGCAATGCACGTTGCTGCTTCAAACCCAGACTACCTAACGCCAGATGATGTACCTGCTGATGTTGTTGAAAAAGAAAAGCAAGTACAAATCGACATCGCGATGAATGAAGGCAAGCCTGCTGAAATCGCTGAGAAGATGGTTGTTGGTCGTATGAAAAAATTCACTGGTGAGGTTTCTCTTACTGGTCAAGCTTTCATCATGGAACCTAAAAAGTCTGTTGGCGAAATTCTTAAAGAGAAAAACGCAACAGTTACTGGCTTTGTACGTATGGAAGTTGGTGCAGGTATCGAGAAGAAAGAAGAAGATTTTGCTGCTGAAGTTGCTGCTCAAATTGCAGCTGCTAAAGCTAAGTAAGATTAGCTATTTGTGATGCCAAAGGAAAATACATGCAATTAAAGTACTATTTGCTTTTGCGTCACGCTTAGAAATTCTTTAAAATAACCGCGCTTTTATGTTTAACATAAGCGCGGTTATTTTTTATCCATAATTCAATAAAAGTTGGCCCCAAAACTATGACTATCAATCGCAAACCTATTTTTAGACGTGTTCTTCTCAAATTAAGTGGTGAAGCTTTAATGGGAGACGAAGGCTTCGGCATCGACCCTAAAGTTTTAGATCGTATGGCACAAGAAATTAAAGAGCTCGTAGAACTCGACGTAGAAGTGGGTTTAGTTATTGGTGGCGGTAACTTTTTACGTGGTGGCTCACTAGCCGAAGCGGGTATGAACCGCGTTGTTGGCGACCACATGGGAATGCTTGCAACTGTGATGAATGGTCTTGCTATGCGTGATGCGTTGCACCGTGCATTTGTAAATTGCCGTTTAATGTCAGCCATTCCTTTAAATGGCGTATGTGATGCGTATAACTGGGCAGAAGCCATTAGCTTATTAAAAACAGGTCGTGTAGTTATTTTTGCAGCTGGTACGGGTAACCCGTTCTTCACAACTGACTCTGCAGCGTGTTTACGTGGCATTGAAATTGAAGCTGACACAGTAATTAAAGCAACCAAAGTAGATGGTGTATTTAGCGATGATCCGGTTAAAAACCCAGATGCGACACTTTACCGTCACTTAAGCTACAATGAAATTATTGATAAAGAACTAAAAGTAATGGATTTAGCGGCATTTACATTAGCTCGCGACCATAATATGCCATTGAGCGTATTTAATATGAATAAATCAGGCGCATTAAAACGCGTAATAATGGGTGAAGAAGAAGGAACCCTTATTTCTTCACAAGCCTCAGATGAAGTTAGTAACTAGATTAGGATTAAACCGTGATTAACGATATTCAAAAAGATGCGCAAGCGCGCATGCAAAAAAGTGTAGCAGCACTTGGTAGTCAATTATCTAAAATTCGTACTGGCCGTGCTCATCCTGCAATTTTAGACGGCATCATGGTGTCGTACTACGGCGCACCAACACCGTTAAACCAAGTTGCAAATGTAACAATTGAAGACTCACGTACATTGGCTATTGGTGTATTTGATAAGTCATTAGCGCAAGCTGTTGAAAAAGCCATTATGGCATCTGACCTTGGTTTAAATCCAATGTCTGCAGGTACAGTGATCCGTGTACCACTTCCTCCATTGACTGAAGAACGTCGTAAAGATTTAATTAAAATCGTACGTGGTGAAGTAGAAAGCGGTCGTGTTGCTATTCGTAACATTCGTCGTGATGCAAATGGCGATATTAAAAACTTATTAAAAGATAAAGACATCTCTGAAGATGAAGCGCGTCAAGCTGAAGATGCTATCCAAAAAATCACTGATAAGTTTATCAAAGAAATGGATACGCAACTAACAGCGAAAGAAGCTGAGTTGATGGAAATCTAATTGCTAATCTAGGCTCGGATTAACAGCTTTACTAAAGTAACTAAGTCGTTGTTTATATGCCTTCGCACTTAACTTTAATTGTTTGATTTTAAAGGGTAGCAGATTGTGTTTACTCTTTACTATTGGCTCGATTATCAGTAAATACAAGGTTGTTAGCTGTATAATTATTTGCTTTATGTAGATTTATTATCACGGGTACAGGTTAAAATTATTAGTTTTGAAACGCCGTCTGGGGTATACTAGGCGGCGTTTTTTTATGGAATACACAAAATTTATGGTTCTAGACGCTGATACAATTTCACAGCAATGTTTACCTAAACATGTTGCCATCATCATGGATGGGAACGGGCGTTGGGCACAAGCTAGAAATAGACCTCGTGTATATGGGCATAAAAAAGGCGTGGATGCAGTTCGTCAATCCGTGCAGTTTTGTACTAAATTAGGAATACAATCGTTAACCTTATTTGCTTTTAGTAGTGAAAACTGGCGCCGCCCTGAAGACGAAGTAAATACACTTATGGAGCTTTTTTTATTTGTACTGAGTAAAGAAGTTAAAAAGCTACAAAAAAATAACGTAAAACTAACCATCATTGGAGATTTATCTCGATTCTCTGAAAGCTTGCGCGCTAAAGTACATACAGCTCAAGAACTAACAGCGAACAATACCGGGCTGCACTTAAATGTTGCGGCAAATTACGGTGGTCGCTGGGATATGACTCACGCTGCTAAGCAAGTTGCTTTACAAGTAGCGAATGGAGAAATTGACCCAGCAGATATTACAGAAGAACATATTGCACAGCATATGAGTATGGCAGATCAAGCTCAGCCTGATTTATTGATCCGTACCGGTGGCGATGTCAGAATTAGTAACTTTTTACTTTGGCAGGCAGCCTACGCTGAACTTTATTTCACAAATACACTTTGGCCTGATTTTAATGAAGCTGCTTTTGCAGAGGCCATTGCATGTTACGTTGCCAGAGAGCGACGTTTTGGTTGCACGGGCGAACAAATAAAACAATTACTCGCTCAAACCTAAAATAGATTAAGGGTCATCATTTTGTTAAAACAACGTATTTTAACCTCGCTAGTGCTAGCGCCATTAGCACTGGCTTTGGTTTTTTACACCCCACTAACGTTATTTAGTTATTTTGCGGGTGCTATTGTATTAATGGGCGCGTGGGAGTGGTCTGCCTTTATGGGACTATGCGATAAGCCAAAACGTGGCGCCTTTGTATTATTAGTGGCAGTATTACTAGGGTTACTCAATTTGCATTGGCCTATAGAGACTCTATGGCAAAATGGTCAACTTGTAGGCGATGCTAATTACTTATTTACCTTGTCGTTTTCTTGGTGGTTGGTAGCCAGTTATTTAGTGTGGCGTTACCCTGCTATGGCCAAAGGGTGGAACGAAGGGCTTGTGATGCGCGGCATTGCTGGTTTGTTGACCTTAGTACCGCTATGGCTTGCACTTAACACACTGCGTAGTGCGCAATATACTGAATCTACTCACTATGGCTCTGTGCTTATTTTAGTTGTATTAGGCATTGTATGGAGTGCCGATATAGGCGCTTACTTTACAGGTAAAAGTTTTGGTAAACATAAGTTAATGCCTAAAGTTAGTCCAAATAAAACCATAGAAGGCCTCGCAGGTGGCGTGGTTGCTGCGGTGTTATTTGTACTGGCTTTTTGTTATTACACTAACGTTGATACCTCTGTATGGCCTATTTATGCAGTTATGACAGCGTTTATTGCCTTGTTTTCTGCGGTAGGTGATTTACTTGAGAGTATGTTTAAGCGCGAAGCGGGACTTAAAGATAGCGGCAGTTGCTTACCAGGTCACGGTGGTATTTTAGACCGTATTGATAGTTTAACTGCGGCAGCACCGATGTTTGTTATTTGCTTTGCTTGGACGCTTAGCTTATGAGTGCTGTGCAACAACTGGTTATTTTGGGTGCGACGGGGTCGATAGGTCTTAGCACGTTAGATGTTGTTGCAAGAAACCAACAGCAATTTAAAATTTTTGCATTGACCGCAGGACAAAATGCAAAAAAAATGGCTGAACTGTGTATAGCTCACCAGCCTCGTTATGCTGTAATGGCATCTGAATTGGCGGCTAAGCAGCTTTCTGCGCTTTTAAAGCATGAGAGTAAAACACAAGTAATGCATGGCGAGAAAGCCATGAGTGAGCTCTGTGCTCATGGTGATGTTGATACGGTTATGTCAGCGATTGTTGGTGCAGCCGGATTACTCCCTACCTTGAGCGCTGTTGAAGCGGGCAAAAAAGTATTGCTTGCCAACAAAGAGTCACTGGTGATGTCGGGTCAGTTATTCATTGATAAAGTTAAAAAGCATCAAGCAACTTTATTACCCATCGACAGCGAACATAATGCTATTTTTCAGTGTTTACCTGGTGCGTTACAAAATACCCAAGGTGAAGCAAAACTTGAGCATCATGGGGTTAGCAAAATTTTACTAACCGGTTCTGGTGGCCCATTTTTAAACCGTGATATTAATACGCTTGATAGCGTTAGCGTCAATGAAGCGGTTGCTCACCCTAATTGGTCTATGGGGCAAAAAATATCGGTAGACTCAGCTACAATGATGAACAAAGGCTTAGAGTTTATTGAGGCAAAATGGTTATTTAACTGTGATGCAAGCGATATTGATGTGGTGATTCATCCTCAAAGTATTATCCATTCTATGGTGCAATACCAAGATGGCTCTATTTTAGCGCAAATGGGTAACCCTGATATGCGCACCCCGATAGCACATGCACTTGCCTTTCCACAGCGAATTGATGCGGGTGTTAAACCATTAAATTTTTCTGATATTTGTGATTTTTCGTTCACCAAACCTGATTTCTCGCGCTACCCTAATTTAAAATTGGCAATTGCCGCGTGTGATGCGGGACAGGGCGCAACCACTACGGTGAATGCTGCCAATGAAATGGCTGTAAATGCATTTTTGCAGGGGCAAATTAGTTTTACTGATATTTATAAAGTGAATGCGAAAACGTTAGAGGCAGCAAAGTTTACCAATGTGCAAACGCTCGATGAAATTTTAGAGTGTGATCGTTTAGCACGTTTGAGCGCAGCGCAGTTTATAACCAAAGTGGTGCATTAAAATGTTCGATTTTTTTTGGAATTTAGGCTCGTTTATACTCGCACTCGGTATTCTAGTGACCGTTCATGAATATGGTCATTTCTGGGTGGCACGCAAGGCGGGCGTTAAAGTACTGCGCTTTTCAATTGGTTTTGGTAAACCCTTACTAAAATGGTACGACAAATACAATACTGAATACGTGATTGCGGCAATCCCACTCGGTGGTTACGTAAAAATGTTAGACGAGCGTGTTGATGAAGTACCCGAAAACCAACGTCATTTATCGTTTAATGCTAAATCAGTTCAAGCCCGCATAGCCATTGTGGCAGCAGGGCCGATGGCGAACTTTTTGTTCGCTATTTTTGCTTTAGCGGCCATGTACATGGTAGGTGTGCAAACCATAAAACCTGTTGTGGGTAGTGTTGTTGAAGGCAGCCGAGCTGAACAGGCCGGTATTATGCCAACCCAACAAATTATTAAAATTGGTGATGACGACATAAGTAATTGGCAAGATGCGACCTTTTCTTTGATGTCTCATTTAGGTGATAAAAGCGTTGCCGTAACCTTACGTAACGAAAATTATCAGCAAACAGTGCAAACACTTAACCTAGATGGTTGGAAGCTTGATCAACAAGATGTACCGCCGCTCAGTTCGTTAGGTATTGTACCGTTTCGTCCTCAGGCAACCTTAGTTATTGCCGCTATTACTAAAAACTCAGCTGCTGAACAGGCTAATTTACAGGTTAACGACGTTATTTTAGCTGTGAATGGTGAAACAATGAGCGGTTGGCAGCAATTAGTTAATCTTATTACTCAATCGGCTAACAAATCCTTACAATTTAGTGTAAAAAGACAAGATAGTATAAAAACAATAACAGTTACTCCAAAGCGCCGGGTCGTCAGTAATGGCATAGAGCAAGGCTTTTTGGGTGTTGCTCCCGTTGTAGAGCAGTGGCCTGATGATTTTGTAGAGACTAGACATTATGGGCCACTAGATAGTATTGTGCTGGGCATAAAAGAAACATGGCGTTTAATTACGCTGAGCTTTGACATGATAGGTAACTTAATAACAGGCCAAGTGTCGGTTAAAAACCTAAGTGGACCCGTCGGCATAGCCGTAGGCGCCGGCACCAGTGTTAGTTATGGATTAGTCGCATTTTTAAGCTTTTTAGCTTTGATAAGCGTTAACTTGGGAGTATTTAATTTACTTCCTCTGCCAGTGCTTGATGGTGGGCACTTAATGTATTACATAATTGAACTTTTTCGTAAAAAGCCAGTCTCTGAAAAGACACAAGAGTTTGGTTTTAAAGTGGGAGCCTTGCTACTCATTTTTCTAACATGTTTCGCTTTGTTCAATGATGTATCCCGCTTGTAGTTATGTAAGCGTGGTAACGACAAATTAGAACACGATTGTAAAGCTCGTAAATATTTAATTTCCGATGCTAAGCGGTAATACAGTTGTAAAGGATAAAGATAATAAAATGGCTATAAAAAAACATTTGGTAGTTTCAAGTTTATTGGGTGCAAGCTTTGCAGCCCTAGGCCAAAGCTCCTTTATTGTTGAAGATTTAAAAGTTGAGGGATTGCAACGTGTTGCACTTGGTGCTGCATTAACGCATATTCCTATTAACGTGGGGGACAATGTTGATGAATATACAATTTCAAAAACAATTAAGTCACTTTATCGCTCTGGTCACTTTGACAATATAAAAGCGTTACGCGATGGTAATAACGTTATTTTTAAAGTAACTGAACGTCCAACCATTAGCTTTATTGAATTTGAAGGCAATAAAGACATAAAAGATGAGCAGTTAAATCAGTCACTCGATCAACAAGATATTCGCCAAGGCGAGCAGCTTGATAAAACGGTAATCGATAACATCGAAAAAGGCCTGATTGAATTTTTTCACAGTATTGGTAAATACAATGCAAAAGTGGAGATCAGTGTCACTAAATTACCACGTAATCGCGTTAAATTAAGACTTGAGTTTGACGAGGGCGATGCAGCCTCGATTCGTCAAATTAACTTAGTGGGTAATGAGCTTTTCTCAAACGAAGAATTATTGCAACTAGTTGAGTCGCAGCAAGACTTACCATGGTGGCAGTTTATGGGTAGCGACCGCTATCAAAAACAAACCATTGAAGGCGATTTAGAGAAAATTCGTAGCTTTTATTTAGACCGTGGTTATTTGCGTTTTAATATTGATTCAACTCAAGTATCAGTGAGTCCTGAGCGTGAATCGGTTTACGTAACGGCAAATATCACCGAAGGTGTAAAATACAAAGTGAAAGGCTTTGATTTTATCGGTGATTTACTCGGCCGAGAAGAATTAATAAAAAGTGTTATTCCACTTCGTACCGGAGAGCTCTATAACGGCTCGGTGGTGACTTCTTCAGAAGAGTTTATAAAAAGTTACTTAGCTCGTTTTGGATATGCTAACGCTGAAGTACGCACCATTCCAGAAATTGATGACGAAAACCAAGAAGTACAACTAACTTTGTCAGTTGACCCTGGAAAACGTGTTTATGTTCGTCGAATTATTGTAGGTGGTAACCAAAACACGGCTGATGAAGTACTGCGCCGTGAAATGACACAGCTTGAAGGTGCATGGCTATCTAACCAAAACCTTGAGCGTTCTAAATTACAAATTCAACGTTTACCTTATATGGAAACCGTTGATTTTAATGTAGTGCCTGTTCCAGGTGTAGATGACCAAGTAGATGTTGATTTTACTGTTAAAGAGCAATCTGCGGGCAGCTTCAATGCCGGTCTTGCTTATGGTTCGTACCTAGGTCTGCAATTTAATATTGGTGTAACTGAATCTAACTTTTTAGGCACAGGTAACCAAATTGGTTTTAACATTAATACCTCGCGTGGCTCTGAGCGTGTCAGTGTGTCTTACACAGACCCTTACTTTACGCCAGATGGCGTATCGCAAGGCAGCAGCGTTTTTTACAGTAACTACGATGCTAGCCAGTTTAGCTTGATTGACTATAAGTCAAAAAGTTATGGCCTTGGGACAAACATTGGTTTTCCAATTGATGCCATTAACCGTATTAACTTTGGGGTTCGTTGGATAGAAGAAGAACTATCAGATATCGCTGAATATGAGCAAACACGTGTATTACGTGAAACCTTCCTCGATCCAGAGAACCCTGATGCGGGCTTTGAGTTTACCAAGTATGAGTTAAGTGTAGGTTGGTCGCGTGTAACGGTAAACCGTGGTTTATTCCCAACCGCTGGCTCAAGACAAACATTAAACCTAACAGCAACAACGCCGAATTCAGATTTAAAATACTTTAAATTAAATTACGATTCACGTTTTTACTGGCCGATTTCAAACGATCATCGTTGGGTGTTCTCAACGCGTGCGGCATTAGGTTACGGTAATGGTTATGGCTCTACTAACGGGTATGAGCAGACGCTGCCATTCCAAGAGTATTTCCGTATTACAGAAATGGAACTACGTGGCTTTGATAGAAATACTATCTTACCGCGTGCAGTATCACGAGTACCGCAATCTATACCAGGCACGCCATCGGGTGATGGTACAACCACAGGTAATATTGGTGGGGCGTCAGAGTTTGACGTGCTAATACCACAAGGTCGTATTGGTGGTAATGCTAAAGCAGTGGCAGGTATGGAGCTTATTGTTCCTACACCGTTCTTAGATGAAGAAAATACCAGTTCGGTGCGAACGAGTTTCTTTGTTGACGCTGCCAATGTATGGGATACCGAATTCAGTGTTGATCGCTATCAAAACTTAGGTATTGATGAGCGTGCAAAATTAGATGATTATTCAGACCCAATGCGCTTTAGGGTTGCAACCGGTTTATCATTACAATGGATCTCACCTATGGGTCCTATGCTGATCAGCTTTGCGTATCCGTTGCAAAAAGAAGAAGATGACGATACCAAGACCATCAGTTTTAATATTAGTAACACTTTCTAAAGGAGTTTTTTGTGAAAAAATTATTCAAATCAACAGCTGTTGCCGTTTTAGCTACACTTATGATGGGTACATCAGTTAATGCTTTTGCTCATAAAGTGGGTATTGTAGATATGCAAGAAATCTACAAGCAGCTTCCACAAATGGCTAAAATTGAACAGTCTTTACAAACTGAATTTGCTGAGCGTCGTCAAGAGCTTGAAAAGTTACAAGGCGATATTCGCTTTGAAGCTGAAAAGTTTAAGCGTGAAAGCACCACAATGAGTCAAGATCAAAAAGACGCATTACGTGATAAAATTCAAGGTATGCAAAAAAACCTTGCTGAAAAGGGTCGTCCGTTAGAGCAAGAAATTAAAGCACGTCAAAATCAAGAGTTGGCTAAAGTTCAGACTCTAATCATTGAAACTATCCAAGAGATTGCTAAAAAAGGCGACTTCGACGAAGTTAAAGTAAAAGACACAACTATTTACTTTAATCCTAAAGAAGTAACTGATCTTTCTGAAAAAGTTGTAGACGCTGTAAGTAAGAAATAATTAATCTATGCAAAATTATACGCTTTCGCAAATTGCGGAACTTCTAGGCGCTGAGCTTCAAGGTGATGGCGCTTTAGAAATAAAAAAAATAGCGACACTTGCAAATGCCCAGACTGGGCATATTGCATTTTTAGCGAACAAGAAATATCGCTCTCAGCTTGAAACAACACAAGCCAGTGCTGTGATACTGGGTCCTGAGGATACGCCTTATTTTTCAGGCAACAAAATCATCGTCGCCAATCCGTATGTGAATTACGCTAAACTCGCTCAGTTAATGGATACCACGCCACGTAGTGCCATTAGTGGTATACACCCAAGTGCGGTTATACATGCCAGTGCGCAAGTCAGTAAAAGCGCATCCATAGGCGCGAATGTTGTAATTGAAGCTGACGCTGTGATTGGCGATAACGTACAAATTGGTCCGAACAGTTTTATTGGTGAACGTGTTAAAATAGGCTCAGGCACCAAACTATGGTCAAGTGTGAGCGTTTATCATGATGTTGAGGTTGGTGCAGACTGTTTATTTCAAGCGAATACTGTTATTGGCAGCGACGGTTTTGGTTATGCGAATGAACGTGGTCAGTGGCTTAAAATTCCACAACTAGGCTCAGTGATCATTGGCGATAAAGTCGAAATTGGTGCAAGCACCACCATAGATCGTGGTGCACTCGATGACACTATTATTCACAGTAACGTTATTATTGATAATCAGTGTCAAATAGCACACAACGTTGAAGTTCAGTCAGGCACTGCAATTGCCGGTTGTACTGTACTTGCAGGCAGTGTCAGCATAGGTAAAAATTGCCAGATTGGCGGCATGACCGCAATTAACGGTCACATGTCTGTATGTGATGGTGTTATAATTACTGGTATGAGTATGGTGACTAAATCAATCACCGAACCGGGTATTTACTCATCCGGTATGCCTCATACGACTAACAAAGAATGGCGAAAATCAATTGCTCATTTGCGTAACCTTTCAGACATGAAGTCACGTCTAAAAGCGCTTGAAGCATTGAATAAGTCATGAACGTTGAACACTAATAAGGATGCTATTTTGGCAAACGAATTAAATAGCCTTGATATTCAAGAAATTTTAAGTTTATTACCGCACCGTTACCCGATGCTTCTGATTGATCGCGTTATAGATTTCACCCCTGGTGAATCGTTACATGCAATTAAAAACGTATCGATTAATGAACCCATTTTCACCGGCCATTTCCCAAACCAGCCGATTTTTCCTGGTGTGCTAATATTAGAGTCAATGGCACAAGCAACGGGTCTATTAGGGTTTAAAACGGTTGAAAATCGTAATGAAAACGAACTTTACCTATTTGCAGCCGTAGACAATGCTCGTTTCAAGCAGCCGGTTGTGCCAGGTGATACCATGCATCTTCATGTTAAGTTTTTGAAAGAGCGTCGTAACATATGGAAATTTGCGGCTGAAGCTAAAGTTGACGGCAAAACAGTGTGTAGCGCCGAAATCATGTGTGCTAGAAGAGAGTTTTAATTGTGATCCATGCTACGGCAATAATCGAACCGGGTGCAAAACTTGGTAACAATGTGTCAGTTGGACCATACAGTTACATCGGTAATGATGTTGTTATTGGTGATGACTGTATTATTGAGTCTCACGTTGTTGTTAAAGGGCCTGCTACTATTGGCTCTGGTAACCATATTTTTCAGTTTGCTTCTGTGGGCGAAGCCTGCCAAGACAAAAAATATAACAACGAGCCAACCAGCTTAATTATTGGCGACAACAATGTTATTCGTGAATGTGCGACTATTCATCGCGGTACAATCCAAGATGAAGGTGTTACCAAAATAGGTAGCAATAACTTGTTTATGGCTTACACTCACGTTGCACACGATGCGGTGATTGGCGATAACGTTATTTTTGCAAATAATGCCAGTGTAGCGGGTCACGTTCATGTTGGTGATTGGGTTATTTTAGCGGGTAACTCAGGTGTGCATCAATTTTGTAAAATTGGTGCTCATGCATTTGTTGGTATGTATTCTGGTGTAAATAAAGACGTACCTCCTTTTGTTACCACCATTGGGATGCCAGCAGGCCCTGCAGCAATCAATACCGAAGGTATGAAACGCCGTGGTTTTGAAAGTGATGAGATAATGGCAGTACGCCGCGCTTATAAAGCGTTTTATCGCAAGAGCCTAGGCGTTGATGAAGCGATAGAATCGCTTTCAGAAGACGCTGAAAAATACCCAGCTGTTCAACTGATGATTGATTTTGTTAAAAGCTCAGAGCGCGGTATCGTGCGTTAATAAAGAGCATTTTAATTTATAAAAAAAACCACCTTTGAGTAATCAAGGTGGTTTTTTTAGCTGATATTTGATTAATAACTCAGTCATGAAGTGCATGTTGCTGTGTTTATTAAATTCAGTCTCTACTCAGGCTTACCTTATTACACTCCCTACACATTTTCCTATAAAGTATTAATAATGAAACGGATAAAGTTAGTATTTATTTCAGTATTATTAGTGATTTTGACCGCCTGTAGTACTGCGCCAAGTAATATAAATAATCAACAACGTGATGTTGCAGAGCAAGGTAAAGCATCATTTTATGCTGATAAATACCACGGCCGAACTACTGCCAGTGGCGAGCGATTTAGCCAACAAGCAGCAAGTGCTGCGCACCTAAGACTCCCATTTGGTACAAAAGTGAAAGTTACCAATATTGCTAATAATAAGTCTGTAGTGGTCAGAATTAATGACAGGGGGCCTTATATTCGGGGGCGAATTATTGATTTATCTAAGGCGATGTTTAAAAAAATAGCCGACCCTAAAGTCGGCGTTATTGATGTAACGGTCACCGTTATTGATAAAAGTAATACTGCTAAGGACTAAAAGCGGGTCGTTAACGCCACATAGTCAGGGTGTTCATTGAGCAATTGTTGATGTGAACCTTGAGCGATGATTTTCCCACTGTCTAACCAGATGACACTATCCATTTGCGATAACAACGCTGGATCGTGTGTGATTGTTAGTACACTGGCACACTCTTTTAGCTGTAAAATACTGTTCATAACGGCTTGTTTAGAAATATTATCGAGCCCTTCAGTGGGTTCATCGAGCACTACAATGGCGGGTTGTTGCAGCAGCGCTTGTGCCAAGGCAATGCGTCTTGACTGGCCTTGAGATACATTTCGCCCGCCGGTACCTAAACGAGTATTTAAACCTTCTTTTAGCGCGCTAAACCAGTTACCCAGCTCGGCTTGTTTTAACGCCGCTGTCATTTGTTGCGCTGTTGCATCAGGTGCCGCATAGGCAAGATTATCGCTTAATGTACCATCAAAAATATGATGCTGCTGGGCTAAAATATTTAATGTTTTTGCACGGCTTTCATTATTTAAATTTTGCAGGTTTATTGTTTCTTTTTCGTTTTGTAAGCTAATTGCACCTTGTTGCAGAGGCCATAAACCGCTTAGTAAATTCACTAAGGTTGTTTTACCACTGCCGCTTCGTCCAACAATCGCCACTTTATGCTTTGCAGGTAGCTCAAAGCTCACATTATTTAATGCTTGCTTTTGGCCATAGTGGTAGCTAATTTTATCTAGCGAAAGTGTCCATTTTTTATTTTTTGAATCAATAACTTGTGGCGGAACCTCGTTTTTCTTCAGTACTTTATCTTCAAGGGTAAATAGTCGCTCAGCTGATTTTAATACATTAGGTAGTTCAATAAACGCGTTGGGTAGTAACAATACGCTTTCAAAACTGGCCAGTACAAACAAACTCAACATCGCCAATTCAACATTTACCATCTCGGCGCTAAATACCAGCGGCACAATAGTGACAATGCTGGCGAGCATAGCCAGTTGCACTATGAGTAAGCTCAAACCATCAGCATTGCTAAGAGCCTTATGACGAATAAATAATTGCTGATTATACTGCTTACTTAACTGATCACACTTAGTGAGTTGTTGGTTTCGAGCTTGGTAAATATTTAGTTCTCTAAGACCCGTTAAGGTATCAGCTAGCTCAGCTCTTAATTGGGCGCTGAGTAATGTTTCTTGGTGGCTGTTTTTATCTAATTGTCTGCTCAATATAACGGGTATAACCACCCCAATAACAACGATGCCCGTAAAGCAAATTAAGGCTACACTTGGGCTGTAAGCAGACATAAACAGCATAATAATAGGCACAGTGAGTAGGGCTACTAACATCGGTAGCAACACATTTAAATAAAATTTATCTAGTGCGTCTACATCATTTTGTAAGCGGTTAACTAAATCGGCACTGCGGCTCATAGCCAAATCAAGGTTATTAAGTTTACTGAGTGTGGCGAACATATTTACTCGTATTTCACTTAACAATAAAAATGTGGCGTTGTGAGTAACTAAGCGTTCAGCGTAACGTGAGGCGGTGCGCACAATTGCCAAAAAACGAATGGTGCCAGCTGGGGTAAAGTAGTTCATATGGACGCCTGCAAGTCCTGCGGCAGCCATAGAAGCTAAAAACCAGCCGGAAATAGCGAGTAAGCCTGCATTAGCTAGCACCGTGAGTGACGCTAGAAACGTCCCTAAAAGCATCGCTTTATAATGAGGGCGGCACAATTTAAGTAAACGAATAAAGTTAGTCATTAGTCGCTCCATGTTGCGCTGTTTGCAGCAGCTTTGCAAATTCGCCAGCTTGCTGGCTGAGCGTTATAAAGTCGCCTTGCTGAGCGATGGCACCGTTTTCCATAACGATAAGTTGTTTAGCATTTTTTACTGTATTTAAGCGGTGCGCTATGGTGATCACTAAGTGTTCTTTTGCATACTCAGCAATAGCGTTTTGAATGAGCTGTTCAGTTTGACTGTCTAAATGAGCGGTTGGCTCATCAAGCATTAAAATAGGGGCGTTTTTTAAAAATGCACGAGCTAAAGCAATACGCTGCTTTTGCCCTCCAGAGAGCCCTTCGCCTTGTTCACCTATTAAGGTGTTAAACCCATCAGGTAAGTCGTTAATAAATTCCAGCGCACCAGCTTGCTGCGCCGCCTGTTCAAGTGCTGCATTTGAAACGCCTGGATTACCTAGCTTTATATTAGCGCCAATGGTGTCGTAAAATAAGGTTGGCTTTTGTGGGATCCAGGCAATGTTTTGTTGTAATTGGCTTATATCGGCTGTCGTCAATGGTTGTTGGTCAATGGATATGTGTTGTATTACTTCTGGGTGAAAACCAAGCATGCAATCAAGTAGGGTGCTCTTACCTGAGCCGCTAGCTCCCACAATGGCTACTAGTCCTGTGATTGGCAGGGTTAAATTAATATTATTAATTCCCTCATTGCTATTAGGGTAACTAAAATTGAGATCATGGACGCTGATAGTGCTGTTACCCTCCATGTTTATATGAGCTGTGTGGTTATTATTTTTTGATGGCAGTGGTGCATTTAAAATGATTAGCATATCTGCAGCAGCACTAATTCCTTGTAAGCGCGCATGATAATGGCTGCCTAATTGGCGAAGCGGTAAGTAAAATTCAGGCGCTAGCAGCAATACTACAAAGCCGGTTGCAAAGTCGAGCGTGCCAAAAAATAATCTAAAACCAATAATAACCGCTACCAGTGCCACACTAATTGTGGCTAAAAACTCCAGTGCAAAAGAAGATAAAAAAGCAATTTTTAACACGCTTAGCGTTGCATGCCTAAAATCATCTGAAATTTGGGCTATTTGCTTTAGCTCTTTGCGCGTAGCATTAAACAATTTTAGTTGGGTAAGCCCTTGTACGCGGTCAAAAAAGTAATTACCGAGTACAGCTAATTGTTGCCAGCGCTGTTGATTGAGTGCCTCGGCCTTATGGCCAACCAAAATCATAAAAAATGGGATAAGCGGGGCGGTTAATAAAAATATTAAACCTGCCTTGTAATCGGTAGGGAATATAACCACTAATATGGCCATTGGAATAAGCGCGCTATAGGCAACACCAGGTAAATATTTAGCGTAGTAATCGTGAAGTGCTTCAACGCCATTGTGCAGCGTGTTGAGTGTAGCGCCTTGACCGTGTTGTTCAATATAACTAGGGCCAAGTTGAGTCAATTTGGTTAATAAGGTTTGGCGCATAGCCGACTTTATTTTAAGTGCCGCATAAGCACTGAGCCTTTCACTAATAGCTAAAAATAGAGCTCTGAGTAAAATAATTCCCGCGAGAGGCCAAAGTAAGTGATTTACTTGCTCAAGGCTTGCGCCTGCAAACATGACGTTGTGAATAGCCTGTGCCAGTAAATACGCACTAGCAATCATTAAAATAGCGTTAAATGTGCCCAGTGCAATACTTAACTTTAACCATGCACCCGCAGACTTACTTTGCTTTTTTAAAAAAGCGCGCAGAGATTGCTGCTGCGCGCGATTTGGTCGGGGGTTAGTCGTCATCTTTTGTATTGTTAGCTTCGTTTAGTAAATCGTGCATAGGTTGTTCATCATCAGCAATACTGTTCTTATTTTGATGAAACTCGTACCACATTACATTGATAACCCCTAAGGTACAGGCTAAAAGTACCCCTAAAATCCAAGCAAAATACCACATAATTTAGTCTCCTTAGTAGCTACCGTGTGTGTTATTTTCAATTTCTTCGACTGTTACTCTGCGCCACATTTTTACGTAACACCACGTGGTGTAGGCCAGGATTAACGGAATAAATATAACAACAGCAACAAACATAATATTGAGTGTTTTGTGACTCGATACAGCATCCCAAATAGTTAAGCTAATATCAGGGTTATTAACCGATGGCATAATAAATGGGAACAGCGACACACCTGCCGTCATAATAACGCCAATTAACATAAAGCTGGTTGAAATAAGCCCAAGTGCTGGCTTGTTAAGCTTTGAGAAAAGCAGGGCACTGAATGCCATAGCAAAACCTAAAATAGGGAAGGTTATTGTCCATGGGCGCTCACTGTAGTTGTTAAGCCATGCGCCTTTTGCTGTGCTTACTACTTTTGCCAGCGGATCTGCGTGGCTTTGCGTATCAGGCATCGACACAATTTGGTAGCCATTAATGTTTGCCACCCAAAAGCCAGCTGCTGCAAACAAAACAATAAATACCACTAAGGCATAGCGGCCATATTGCGCTGATCGCTGTGCAACCGCATCTGCTGTGCGCAATTGCAACCACATACCTGCATGGGCAATTAACATGGCTACACTGATTAAACCCGCTAGCAAACCAAATGGGTTAAGTAAGCCAAAAAATGAGCCTTGGTAGCTTACACGTAGTAGATTATCAATGTTAAACGGTACACCTAAAAATAAGTTACCAAAGGCTACACCAAATACTAAAGCGGGAATGGCGCTGCCTGCAAATAGGCCCCAATCCCAGTTATTACGCCAGCGTTTAGAGTCTATTTTTGAGCGGTAGTCAAAACCTAACGGTCTAAAAAATAATGCAAATAAGACCAGCATCATAGCAAAGTAAAAACCAGAAAATGCGGCGGCATAAACCATAGGCCATGCTGCAAACAAGGCACCGCCTGCAGTAATAAACCATACTTGGTTACCATCCCAGTGGGCACCAATGGTATTAATAACGGTACGCCGTTCACTGTCTGTTTTGCCCACAATACGCAGTAACATGGCAACGCCCATATCCATGCCATCGGTAATTGCAAAGCCTATAAGCAGTACGCCAATGAGCAACCACCACAGCATTTTTAATGTTTCATAATCAAAAATCATAATTGCTCTCCTGCGTCTTTATCTGCTTTGTTTGGTAATTCAAAGTGATACTTACCTGTATGTAATGAGCTTGGGCCTTGTTTAATAAAGCGCAGCATTAACCATCCCTCTACAATAGCAAGGCCGGTGTAAAAAATAATAAATCCAGTTAAGCTAATTAAAATATCGTTTACCGTCAGTGACGAAGTCGCTAAAAAGGTTGGTAATATTTCAGATATTGCCCAAGGTTGGCGGCCGTATTCGGCAACGATCCAGCCAAACTCTATTGCAATCCAAGGGAGTGGGATACTCAAAACCGCAGCCCACAGCAACCAGCGTTTTTGCTCAATAATGCGGTGTGCGTTGTAATAAAATGCCAGTACAAACACGGCGAGCATTACTACGCCACAGGCAACCATTATTCTAAATGACCAAAACATAGGGCCCACTCTAGGGAAGGAGTCTTTAACCGCCATTTGAATTTGTTCCTCTGTGGCATCTACCACATTGGGGGTATAGCGTTTGAGCAATAAGCCATAACCTAAATCATCTTTGAGGGAGTCAAATTTAGCTAGGTTTTCTTCGCTGTCTTCGCCATTTCTAAGTTTTTCGAGATATTCGTACGCTATCATGCCATTACGAATACGCTTCTCGTGTTTTTTCTCTAAATCAGAAATACCAACTACTTGCTCATCTAGAGAGCGAGTAGCAATAATCCCCAATGCGTAGGGTATTTTCACTGCTGCATGGGTAACTTGCTCATCTGAATCAGGAAAACCAAACGCAGTAAACGCTGCAGGTGCTTCTTCGGTGTGCCACTCAGCTTCTATGGTGGCTAGTTTTACCTTTTGAACCTCGCCCACTTCATAGCCTGATTCGTCACCTAATAAAATAACACACAGTATTGACGCTAAACCAAAGCCGGATGCCACCGAAAACGAGCGTTTTGCAAAGGCTAAATCACGGCCTTTTAATATGTACCAACTACTAATACCCAGTACAAACATAGAAGCGGCAACATAACCTGCCGATACAGTATGAATAAATTTAACTTGTGCTACAGGGTTAAATACAAGCTCAGCAAAGCTAGTCATTTCCATGCGCATAGTTTGATAGTTAAATTCTGCTCCCACAGGGTTTTGCATCCAGCCGTTAGCAATTAATATCCATAGCGCCGACAAATTAGTACCCAGCGCCATTAAAAAGGTAGCACCTAAATGTTGGCGTTTAGTTAACCTGTCCCAGCCCAAAAAGAACATACCCACAAAGGTTGACTCTAAAAAGAACGCCATTAAACCTTCAATAGCCAGCGGCGCGCCAAATATATCGCCTACATAATGTGAGTAATATGACCAGTTAGTACCAAACTCAAATTCCATGGTGAGGCCCGTCGCCACGCCAATAGCAAAGTTAATACCAAATAACTTGCCCCAAAACTTAGTCATATCACGATAAATTTCGCGACCGGTCATAACATAAACCGATTCCATGATAACTAAAATCCAGGTCATACCGATTGTTAACGGCACAAATAAAAAATGAAATAGAGCGGTGACAGCAAACTGTAATCGCGATAGATCCACAAAGGTTTCATCTATCATTTTTGGCTCCTTTGGTTGTGATGCAGTGACAGCACAAAGCAATTGTTAATGTTTTAATAAGCTTTCAGTAATTTCTGAAAGTTTGCGTTATTATTGGCGTTTGTACAATTTTTGTCAATATGTATATTAGAAAACTTTAATATACCATGACATTACATCAGTCTATAAAATACGCAATCATCAATTAAGAGTAAGTTAGAAAAAAGTGGTGTGTTTTAAGCGTTTAACCTAGCCTTAAAACACGGTAAACTAATCGGTATGAATGCCGGGTTTACTTGTGAAAAAATAGCAAATGAAAAAAGATAAAAAACAACTACGAATTGGTATTGTGGCAGGTGAACTGTCGGGCGATATTTTAGGTGAAGGGCTCATAAAAGCGCTTAAAATACACTTTCCTAATGCAATCTTTGAAGGTATTGCAGGCCCTAAAATGCAAGCTCAAGGCTGCAGAACATTGTTTGATATGGATGAGTTGTCGGTTATGGGCTTGGTTGAAGTCCTTGGCCGTTTACCGCGCTTGCTAAAAATCCGCAAACAGTTAGTACAGCACTTTATTGAAAACCCTCCTGATGTTTTTATAGGCATTGATGCGCCGGATTTTAATTTACGTGTAGAAAAACCGTTAAAAGACGCAGGCATCAAAACCGTGCAATACGTAAGCCCTTCAGTGTGGGCGTGGCGTGAAAAACGCATTCACACTATAAGTGCAGCCACTAACTTAGTATTGGCTTTATTGCCTTTTGAAAAAGAATTTTACGACAAACACCAAGTACCGTGTACTTTTGTAGGTCATACATTAGCTGACGACATTGCACTTAAGCACGACGATAGCAAAGCCCGCAGCCAACTAGGCTTAAGTGCTGATGACAAGGTGTTAGCGTTATTACCTGGGAGCCGGGGCTCAGAAGTGGGCTTGTTAAGTGAAACCTACATAAAAACAGCGGCGCAGTTACAAGCGCAGAACCCAGCGCTTAAAGTCGTTGTGCCACTGGTGAACGAAAAGCGTAAAGCGCAATTTATTGCTATTTTAAATGCCACAGCGCCCTCTCTTAATGTTAACTTACTAGATGCCCAATCAAATTTAGCCATGCAAGCCGCCGATGCTATATTGCTTGCATCAGGTACAGCAACGCTTGAGGGCATGTTATATAAAAAGCCAATGGTAGTTGGTTATAAAATTAAACCCATGAGTTATTGGATTTTTAAAACCTTATTTACCTTTAATATTAAATATTTTTCGCTACCCAATTTATTGGCAGACGAAGAGTTAGTACCAGAGTTTTTACAAAGAGAGTGTAATGTCGCTAACTTAACAGCAGCACTTACCCCTATGCTCAATAGCGATAATAAAGAATTAAAAGCACGCTTTTTAGCTATACATGAAAAAATTAGATTAAATGCCAGTAAACAAGCAGCCAAGGCTGTGGCGGAGTTAATAGATGCAAATTGAACGACCTAATGTAACCTTAATAGCCGGTGTGGATGAAGTTGGTCGTGGACCGCTGGTGGGTGATGTGGTTACTGCCGCTGTTATTTTAAATCCCGCTAAGCCAATCGCAGGCCTTGCAGATTCTAAAAAATTAACGGATAAAAAACGCCAATTATTAGCCATCGAAATAAAAGAAAAAGCACTGTGTTACGCCATTGGTCGTTGTAGCCCCAGTGAAATAGATGAGCTAAATATATTACAAGCCACCATGCTTGCCATGAGCCGCGCGGTGGAAGCACTTAACACAGTGCCTGAATTTGTGTTTGTAGATGGCAACCGTTTACCTAAATTAGCAATGCCGGCACAAGCCATTGTTAAAGGCGACAGCTTAGTAGAAGAAATTTCAGCAGCCTCTATTTTAGCAAAAGTGGCTCGCGATGACGAAATGCTTGAGCTTGATGCGCGCTACCCACAATATGGGTTTGCAGGGCATAAAGGCTACCCAACTAAGGCGCATTTTGCAGCACTTGAGCAATACGGCGCAATTGATGAGCACCGTAAAAGCTTTAAGCCGGTACAGCGCGTGCTGATGCAAGCAAAGGGCGAGGCATAAATAATGGCTGCACCAGAGTTTGTACATTTACGCGTTCACTCAGACTTTTCGATGGTCGATGGCTTAGCTAAAACCAAGCCTATTGTCGCTAAAGCGCAAGAGCTTGAAATGCCCGCGCTGGCTATTACCGATCAAATGAACTTTTGTGGTCTGGTGCGTTTTTATGGCGCAGCGCATAATGCGGGTATTAAGCCGATTGTTGGTGCGGATTTTTGGGTACGTAGCCCAGAATTTCCCGACGAACCAAGCCGATTAACATTGTTAGCCAAAGATAACATTGGCTATAAAAATATTACTTTATTGATCTCTAAAGCCTATCAACGTGGCCATGTTTTTCATCGCCCTGTCATTGACCGTGAGTGGTTAGTTGATTTAAAAGAGGGGCTTATCATACTCTCGGGCGCCAAAGATGGCGATTTAGGAAAAGCCTTAATAAAAGGTAACCCCGCTATTGTTGAGTCGGTGGTCAGTTTTTATAAGCAGCATTTTAGCGATCATTTTTATATTGAGCTTATTCGTACCAACCGTGCCCAAGAAGAAAACTATTTGCACATGGCGGTGGAGCTTGCAACAAATGAGCAATTGCCAGTAGTGGCCACCAATGAAGTGGTATTTTTAAAACCTGAAAACTTTGAAGCTCATGAAATACGCGTGGCGATTTTTGACGGTTACACATTGGATGATAAACGCCGACCAAAGCGTTTTTCACAAGAGCAATACCTAAAAACGCCAGAACAAATGGCAGAGCTATTTAGTGATATTCCAGAAGCGCTACAAAATACCGTAGAAATTGCAAAGCGCTGTAATGTAACCGTGCAATTAGGTGAGTATTTCCTACCAGATTACCCGACGGGCTCACTAAAAATTGATGAGTTTTTGGTTAAGGTTTCACAAGACGGCCTTGAAGAGCGACTACAGTTTTTATTCCCTGATGAACAAGAGCGACAAGAAAAACGGCGCGAATACGACGATCGCTTAAAAGTAGAGCTAGATGTCATTAACCAAATGGGTTTCCCTGGCTACTTCTTAATCGTAATGGAGTTTATTCAGTGGAGTAAAGATAACAATATTCCAGTAGGGCCAGGACGTGGTTCGGGTGCGGGTTCATTAGTGGCGTACGCGCTTAAAATTACAGACCTAGATCCGCTGGAATTTGACTTACTCTTTGAGAGATTTCTAAACCCAGAACGTGTATCAATGCCCGATTTCGATGTCGACTTTTGCATGGATAGGCGTGATGAAGTAATTGATCATGTATCGGCCTTGTATGGCCGTGACGCGGTATCGCAAATTATTACCTTTGGTACTATGGCAGCAAAAGCGGTAATACGCGATGTAGGCCGTGTACTTGGTCATCCGTATGGGTTTGTCGATCGTATTTCTAAGCTTATTCCGGGCGATCCTGGAATGACCTTAGCCAAAGCGTTTGAAGTTGAACCCCGTTTGCAAGAAGCCTACGACGGCGATGAAGAAGTTAAAGACTTAATCGACATGTGTCGTATTCTTGAGGGTTGTACCCGTAATGCCGGTAAACATGCCGGGGGGGTTGTAATATCGCCGACCACAATTACCGATTTTGCGGCGCTCTATTGCGATGACGAAGGTAAGTTTCCGGTTACCCAGTTTGACAAAAACGACGTAGAAACTGCAGGGCTGGTAAAGTTTGACTTTTTAGGCTTACGTACCTTAACCATTTTGCAGTGGGCAGTGGATATGACCAATGAGCGCATGAAGCGCGAAGGCAAAGCGCCCATTGATATCAACACCATTCCACTTGATGATAAAAAAAGTATAGAGCTATTGCTGCGCGCTGAAACCACCGCGGTATTCCAGCTCGAATCGCGCGGCATGAAAGACCTCGTACGCCGATTAAAGCCCGATTGCTTTGAAGATATGATTGCACTTGTAGCTTTGTTTCGTCCAGGCCCACTGCAATCAGGCATGGTTGATAACTTTATCGACCGTAAACTTGGTCGAGAAGAAATTTCATACCCCGATGCGCAATACCAACACGAAAGCTTAAAGCCAATTCTTGAGCCGACTTACGGCATTATTTTGTATCAAGAACAAGTAATGCAAATAGCGCAGGTACTCGCCGGTTATACACTGGGCGGCGCCGACATGTTACGTCGTGCTATGGGTAAGAAAAAGCCTGAAGAAATGGCAAAGCAGCGCTCAACCTTTGAAGAAGGCGCACGTAACAACGGTATTGACGGCGAACTGGCAATTAAAATATTCGACTTGGTTGAAAAGTTTGCGGGTTACGGGTTTAACAAATCGCACTCAGCAGCTTATGCATTAGTATCGTATCAAACACTGTGGATGAAAACGCATTATCCTGCAGAGTTTATGGCGGCGGTAATGTCGGCCGATATGGATAACACCGACAAAATAGTGATCTTGGTGGATGAATGTGAAAACATGAAGCTCACCTTATTACCGCCAGATGTAAACGCCGGTGAGTTTAAGTTTACAGTAAACCTAAAAGGTGAAATTGTTTACGGCATCGGTGCAATTAAAGGCGTTGGTGAAGCGCCGGTAGAGGCTATTTTAGAGGCGCGCGAAAAAGGCGGCCCTTTTAAAGATTTATTTGATTTTTGTGCCCGTGTCGATTTAAAACGCTTAAATAAACGCGTGACCGAAAAATTAATTTACGCCGGTGCACTTGACCAACTAGGGCCAGATAAAACCCAAGCAGGGCGTGCAACGTTATTAGCAAGTTTAAAAGATGCCATGCGTGCAGCCGATCAGCACAATAAAGCTGAGCAACTTGGGCAAAGCGATTTATTTGGCTTACTTGCCACCGAGCCTGATGAAGTTGAGCAAGCGTTTATAAAAGCCACACCGCTTACCGATAACCAATGGCTTGATGGCGAAAAAGACACACTAGGCCTTTATTTAACTGGGCATCCAATAAATCAATATCGACGCGAGCTGAGACATTACACCAGTGGTAAGCTGGTGGATTTACAGCCAACCAATCGTGATGTACTCTCTACGGCTGCGGGCTTAGTTATTTCAACGCGAACCTTAATAAATAAAAAGGGAAATCGTTGGGGCTTAATAACTTTAGATGACAAGAGCGCCCGAATTGATGTACGCTTGTTTCCAGAACAGTTCGAAATGTACCAAGAAATGCTTCAAGTAAACAATATCTTGGTAATATCTGGACAGGTCAGCTTTGATAACTTCTCCGGTGGCATTACAATGACCGCCAGAGAAATAAACACCATTGCTCAGGCGCGTGAAAAGCGTATAAAAGCGATTAAGATGACGCTGAATATGGTGCAGATCGAGGCTGGTTTCTTCGATAAATTACAAAAAGTACTCGAACCATACAAAATGGGAACGTGTCCGATCAAGGTATATTATCAACGCCCCGATGCGTTGGTGCAATTAACCCTAGGGATCGAATGGTGTGTTACGCCAAGTGACGACTTAATTCATAAGTTATCGCTGATGGCAGCGCAAAATGTAGAACTAGAATTTAACTAATTAGGTAGTTTAGAGCATGAGCCTCAATTATCTTGATTTTGAGCTTCCAATTGCAGAATTAGAAGCAAAAATTGAAGAATTACAAAATGTAAGCCGCGCTGGCGAATTAGACCTTGGATTAGAAGAGGAAGTCAGCAAACTTAAAGAAAAGAGCGCACAAATGAAGGAGAAAATTTTCTCTGAACTAGGCGCTTGGCAAGTATCACAGCTAGCACGTCATCCGTTGCGTCCTTATACTCGAGATTATATCGAGCGTATTTTTACGGAATTTGACGAATTTGCGGGTGATCGCACGTTTGCTAACGACCCTGCCATTTTAGGCGGCGTAGCCCGTTTAGATGGTGAGCCTGTTATGGTGATCGGTCAGCAAAAAGGCCGTGGTACTGCTGAAAAAATTAAACGTAATTTTGGCATGCCAAAACCAGAAGGTTACCGTAAAGCATTGCGCTTAATGGAAATGGCTGAGCGTTTTAAAATGCCAATCATGACCTTTATCGACACCCCAGGTGCATACCCAGGTGTTGGCGCTGAAGAACGTGGTCAGTCAGAAGCAATTGCACGTAACCTAAAAGTAATGGCCGCACTAAAAGTACCTACAATTTGTACTGTTATTGGTGAAGGTGGTTCAGGTGGTGCATTAGCGATTGGTGTTGGCGACAGAGTAAACATGCTGCAATACAGCACTTACTCAGTTATTTCACCAGAGGGTTGTGCCTCTATTTTATGGAAAAGTGCTGATAAAGCACCACTTGCAGCAGAAGCAATGGGTGTAACAGCCGAGCGTGTTAAAGAGCTAGATTTAATTAATAATTTAGTTGATGAGCCGCTAGGTGGTGCACACCGTAATTATGATGCCATGGCACGCAATTTAAAAGTTCGCCTTAAGCGCGATTTAGCAGACTTACAAGCGTTATCGCTTGAAGAGATGCTTGATCAACGTTACAAGCGTTTAATGTCGTTTGGTTATTGCTAAACATAGCTAAACATAGCTAAACATAGCCAAATATAGAAAAAAGCCGCCTATGCGGCTTTTTTTGTTTTAAAATACCGTAACGTAGAGCCTTTTTTATTCGGGTTATTAGCAATTCACTCATTGGTTATAATAATGCACACATCACATATTTATCTGCAGGTACAAAAAGCCCTCAATCATTATATAGAAAACGGGCAATTCACATTTACTGTAGCCTTATCTGGTGGCGTAGATTCGGTGGTGTTGTTGCAGATAATGCATGGGTTAAAACAGCAGTACCCACAATTAAATTTAAGTGCAATTTATGTAAATCATGGCTTAAGTGATAACGCCCATCACTGGCAGCAATTTTGCCAAGCACGTTGTGAGCAACTTTCAATTGATTTTAAAGCGGCACACGTCATTATTAAGCAGCAATCGCGCACCAGTATTGAAGCGCAGGCTCGCGAAGCGCGTTATCAAGCGCTTGATGAATATAGCCCAAATGATAGTATCATTTTGTTAGGCCAACATTTAAACGACCAAGTAGAGACATTTTTACTTCGTTTAAAGCGCGGCTCAGGCTTAAAAGGGCTCGGCGCTATGCAGCAAACTCGTGTGCTTGAAAGTGGCCGTGAGTGCTATAGGCCATTACTTGGGGTAAAACGCAGCGAGATAGAAGCGTTTGCCCAGCAATTTAATATTAGCCATATTACCGATGAATCCAACGCCAATGAGCGCTTTGATCGTAATTTTTTGCGCCAGCAAATAGTGCCTAAGTTGGCAGAGCGTTTTACTGGGTTTGAGCAGTGTACAGCACGAAGTATTGAATTATTGCAGCAGCAACAAGCATTGCTTGATGAATATACCCAGCAAGATCTCGCACAGTGTCTTAACCAACATCAGGCGCTTAATATACAAAATATGGCTCATTACAGCGCTATTCGCATTGCGAATCTTCTGCGCGCATGGCTGGCTTTATTTACCCATACCATGCCTTCGCAAAAACAGTTAATGCAAATAATGAGTCAGGCTATTCATGCCAAAGCTGATGCGCAAATGGTTATTAAGCTAAGCGATGGACAAATACGCCGCCATCAAGGTTATCTGTATTTTGTGCAGCCGACGCCTTTAGCCGTTAATATTGAACGCGTAACAAGTCGCGAACTAGTGCTGAATGACGGACAAATACTACAATGCCTGCAGGGAATAGGTATACGCGCCCCTAAAGCTGATGAACAAGTCAGTGTTCGTTTTAACTGTAATAGTGCGCGTATTAAACCACTAAAAAAGCCCGGCAGTAATACCCTTAAGCATTGGTTTAAAGATGCAAAGGTAGCGCCTTGGCTACGTGCTGATATTCCATTAATTTTTTACAATGATGAGCTAGTTCAAGTGGTTGGCTATTTTATTAGTGATAATCACAAAGATGATACTGGTTTTATTTGGGAGTATAAATCATGAGTCAACAACCTCATGTTGGGCTGTCGCTTATAAATAAGGCACCTACTGGCATATTAATTACGCTATTGATTGCGGTTTTAGCGAATGTATTTTTAACCCATAATATTATTACTCTCTGCTACGCTGTATTGGGTGGTATGGTATGTGCCGCCATTTTACTTGCCTATTGGTTAGGTAAAGGGGGCGTGTTTTTCATTCTAGGGGTGAGTACGCCTTTACTGTTAGTGCTTTTTACACCGCTTACGACAATTGCTGCATTACTTAATTTACTCAGTGGTTTCTTTTTTGGCTTTTTCGCCATGTTACTAATTTACAAATACTTTATATTAAAAAAGTAGTATAAAAAAACCCAGCGGGGGAGGCTAGGCTTTTCAATCAGTAGGCTCTTTTATAGCTTAATAAGCTTTTGCGCAGTTTCGCCCAGATGCTTTTGCTTTATACAAGCCCTTGTCCGCACGAGAAAATATCTCGTTTTGGCAATCACCACTGTTAGTTAAGGTAAAACCAATACTGGTTGTTACATTGTACTTAGACATAATCGGTGAGTTTCGTACTAAATGCAAAATACGTTCAGCGATCACTTTATTGGTGGTGAAAGCCGGGTCTTCGATTAATATTGAAAACTCATCGCCACCAAAGCGAAATACCGAATCAGTCCCTCTAATACTGCTCGATAAAACCGTAGCAAATTCTATCAAAACGTCATCGCCAATTTTATGACCATAGTTATCATTCACTTGTTTAAAATTATCTAAATCAAGCAGCATTAAACTAAATGGATAGCCGTTGCGCCTATGATTTTCAAGCTTTTGTTGTAACATGTCATTAAATTGACTACGGTTGTTTAATCCGGTTAATGAATCTTTTGTGGCTAACCTTAATACACGGTTATACATAAGCGCATTACGCAATGGATAAATTAGTACACTATGAAAGTGTTGTAGCTTTTTCTCAATAGCCGCACTAAGCGGATACTTTGTATAATAAGTTAATGTGCCTAAGTACTCATTTTCAACTTTTAAATCAAACGAGTACGCTGGATTTTCAACATCACTATTGGGTGTTTTTACATCAATACTTGTTGCTTTAAAATGCACACC
Source organism: Pseudoalteromonas sp. 2CM36K (assembly GCF_023161865.1). Classification (NCBI taxonomy): domain Bacteria; kingdom Pseudomonadati; phylum Pseudomonadota; class Gammaproteobacteria; order Alteromonadales; family Pseudoalteromonadaceae; genus Pseudoalteromonas; species Pseudoalteromonas sp. 2CM36K. Next base: position 27,049 of record NZ_JALNTK010000003.1, on the reverse strand, counting down.
AGAAAAATTAAGCAGCTGTTTTGCAAAGTTTGCAAACGTACCTAAAATATCTTCTAAAACTAAGCTAGTTTGTAGTTTAGCCGCCAGCTCATGCAGTGATGTCGGTGTATTGCTATTATATTGCTCTGCTGAGAACGGCAAAAATTCGCCGCGACCAGAGATACGTTGTGTCAAAATATGAACGTTTTCCACTATTTATTCCCCCTATAGTATTACTTTTTATAACTAAGCAGGTTATATGCCATATTTACATTTTTGCTGAAACTTATACGGTTGCTATAGTTAAGTCACATTCCATTGATTGCTTATAAGGATTGCATTGCAAAATATTAATGCTCAGGTTTTTGGACTTTTAGTTGCTGCGGTTCTATTTGTATGGCTATTTAAGCGAATAGGGCTTCCCCCTGTGTTGGCTTATTTGGCAGTGGGTTTATTAGCGGGTGGTCATGGTGTTGGCTGGATAACACAAAGCCATGAGATGGACTTTATTGCAGAGCTAGGTATTGTATTTTTGCTGTTTAGTTTAGGTTTGGAGTTTTCTGTATCGCGCCTAATGGCAATGCGTAATATTGTATTTGGTTTAGGGTCGTTGCAAGTATTTGTTAGTAGTATTTTGCTGATTGTGATTCTGCATTTATTAAATTTTAATTTATTAACCAGTTTTACCATTGGCATTATTATTACGCTCTCCTCTACTGCGGTGGTTGCTAAATTTTTAAAAGAGAGTGGGGATTTAAATAAACGCCGAGGGCAATTAGCAATCGGTGTTTTACTATTTCAAGACATTGCGGCTGTGCCGTTACTCATTATTTTGCCTTTATTTGCCAGCAGTGATTCCAATAGTATTGGTTGGGCATTACTGTTAGCGCTGACTAAAGGCGCGTTTGTGTGTGTATTGCTATGGACTATTGGCAAGTGGGTTTTGCCCAAGGTGTTTAAAGAAGTGGCACTAGCACGGAGCGATGAGCTGTTTGTATTAACCACGTTATTGGTGTCTTTGTTTGCAGGGTTACTCACATACTCTTTTGGTTTATCGATGGCATTAGGGGCATTCTTAGCCGGTATGATGCTTGGTGAAAGCCATTACCGTCACCAGCTAGAAGCGGATATTCGCCCGTTTCGTGATATTTTAATGGGGTTATTTTTTGTTACCGTAGGTATGCAGCTAGATATCAGCTTTGTTGTTAATCATGCGAGTATTATTGTTGTTGCCTTACTGGGCATTCTAGTCTTAAAAATCGCCGTAGTGATGTTATCTTCTTTATTTATGGGAGAGCGAAAACAAGATGCATTAGCGTGCGCTATAATGCTGTGGCAAATGGGCGAGTTTGGCTTTGTGTTAATTGCACTCGCAGTACAGCATGACTTACTGAGTGCGGAGCAAGTATCATTTTTAATTGCCATGAGTGTAATTTCTATGGCACTCACCCCGTATTTAATCGATAAAACTCCCTTTATTTTAAAGCGACTGGGTATGTTAGAACGCGCTAAGTTTGCCTATGAAGATGAGCCACAAAGCAGTACGCTTTATAATAATCATGTAGTTATATGTGGATTTTCTCGGGTAGGGCAAACTATCGCTCGCTTTTTATCGCCAGAGGCTATTGATTATGTGGCCATTGAAAGCGACCCCATATTAGTGCAAGAAGGAAAAGCGGCGGGTGAACCGTTATTGTTTGGTCACGTTGAGCAAAAAGATATTTTAAAGTGTGCAGGAGTAGAGCGAGCACGCTTAGTGATTATTACTTTTACGGAATTTCAACAAACTCAAATAGTGATTGATGCCATAAAGCAGGTTGCTCCTAGGGTAAAAATACTCATAAGAACCCGTGACGACAGCCAATTGGAGCGTTTAAAAGATTTAGGCGTCACTGAGGTTGTGCCTGAGGCGCTTGAAGCAAGTTTAATGCTGGTCTCACATGTGTTGTCTATGTCGGGTGTACCAATGAGCCGAATAATTCGCCGTGTTAGTAGCGAAAGACGTAACCGCTATAAGCTATTACAAAGTTTTTTTGCAGGCGAAAACATTGACAGCGATACCAACTTGTTAGAGCGTTTAGAGTATTTACATGTAATAGCCTTACCAGATAAAGCATTTGCGGTAAACAAGGCTATTAGCGAGCTCAATTTAGCAAAAAGAAAAGTGCTAATTAAGGCGCTTCGCCGCGAGGGCGAAGAAATAGGCACACCACCAGAACACACAATATTGTATGCTAATGATATTTTAGTGTTGCAAGGCAAACCGAGGCGAGTAGAACGTGTTGAGCATTATTTACTTGATGGTATAGAGTAGCCCATCAAGCAATAAACTTACTCTAGCTCTAAGAACTTTCTGATCTCAGGTAATTTTGCCATACCATCGTCGTATCCGATTTGAATTAAATGCTGGGTGTAGCGTTTTTCAAATAACAAATAGCTGGTCAAACTCGACTGAGAGCGCTTTTTTACCCCGATTATACGTAATAAAACTTTTATCGCCCAAGGCATATCATCGTAATACTGCGCTGCAATGGCATTGAAGTTTTGCGATGGATTAATAATAAAGCTATCTATTTGTTTCAACTCTTGATGCTTATGCTTATTGGGCAATAAACCGAGTGTGCGGTTTATTCTGTCCAAGCGCTCTAGATCAGATTGCATAGTGTCGGTAAATACACTGTCGAGTAAATGCCCTGCCACGGCCGAAAGTCCCGGGAAATGTGCAGAGTATCCAGGAGGATGTGGCTCTTTGGGTTGATCAACCCCAATAATAAATATTTTATTTGCCCCTAAGTGAATAGACGGGCTTAAAGGTGAAAGCTGATGTATAGAGCCATCACCAAAATAGTGGTTATAAATATTCACACTTGGAAACACCATAGGAATGGCACTTGAGGCCATTAGGTGTTCAACATTGATACGAGTAGCACGACCTTCGCGTTTGGCTCGTTGCCAAGAATGCTGCGTATTTGACTGAAAAAAAGCAACAGAATCGCCAGTAGTATAACTAGATGCAGTAATAGACAGCGCCTCTAAATAGTCACGGTGTAAATTACGCTCAATACGATGTAAATCCAGTATATCGTTTAACAGTTTTCTAAGTGGTCGGTTATTTAACAAGCTTGCTGGTGGATGGTTTATATGTTCTGACTGGAAACTGGTTAAAATATTACGGGTAATATGACCAAACACACTTAAAAAGTCGCTTTTATATACCATCGAAGTTGAAAAGTTTTTCCATACTGTTTCTAGTTTTCTTACCGCTAAATGCATGCATGAGGCGTAACATGCTAAGGCCGCAGAATTAATTGCACCGGCAGAGGTGCCATTTATCACTCTAAAGGGCAGCGGGGCGGTTCTGGGCATACTTTGCGCTAACGCTTTCAAAACACCCACTTGATAAGCCGCTCGGGCACCACCACCTGTTAGTAATAAGGCAATTTTAGGTTTACTAGGATCGACTTGCTTAATTTTCATGTTAGGTATTTAAACTGTTCGCTGTCTTTACTTTATTTATTCACTGTAAGTCTTTAAGCTAGAAGAATCAAAGGATATGTTAGAGTCTATTTATCTTTCGAGGTTGAATTTTTATCAGTGTGTTTGTATTTTTAGGCAAGGAAGAGCCTATGTATTGTGGTTACTTCCCATAAATAGGCGATAACGAAGCTTAAAAACCAAACATCCTCTGCTAAGGGGGCTGAACAAATTTTAATCCGAAAGGTCAACAGACCCTACTTATTAATGAATATTAGTGTAAGTTAGGAATTAAATCTGTTTAGAGTACTCTAAACGGTATCGCATTTTTATATTTATGGAGTTCGTATGTCAGATAAACCATCAGAATCAGATGTTCAAAAACGTCCACCGAATAACAACCTTATCTTCGCAGGGGTTATTTTATTAATCATTATTATTGCCGCCGCGTTTATATTATTAAAACCAAGCGAAGCCCCAGAAACAGTTATGCAGGTTGAAGAACCCATAAAAGAGCAACCCGTTATGGAGCTAAAACCTGAAAACGATCCTGTGGTGGGGGCGCCATCGGTTAAGCCAGAAAAACCTGAAGAGTTTGCAGTGCCAGCACAGCGCCCAGACGTTGAGCCAGAGCCTGAGGTTGTACCTCTACCAACATTAAATGACAGTGATCCTGTCGTGGTTGCAAAATTAGATGAATACTTAGGCGATGCGGCAATGAGCCTAGTGTTAAACGATGATGTTATTCGTCGTGGTGTGGTGTTTATCGATAACTTAGCAAAAGGTAAGGTAGCTAAGAAACATACCCCAGTTGTAAAGTTAGAAGAAGGTTTTAGCGTAAACGAAGGCGATATTTTAACCATTGACCCTAATAGCTATGAACGCTACACCCCATATGTAAAAGTACTAACGAGTATGAGTGCCGCACAAGCTGTTCGTTTATATGAAGAATATAAACCGCTAATCAACAGTGCATACACTGAAATTGGCTATGGCGATGATGAGTTTACACAAACACTTGAAGATGCCATTGACTTGCTACTTGATACTCCAGAGCCAAAAGGCAGCTTACCTTTATTGCGTGACTCGGTTACTTATCAGTATGCGTTTTCTGAGTGGGAGCAATTACCCGCTGCACAAAAGCAACTTTTACGCATGGGCCCAGAGAACATGAAAAAAGTAAAAGCAGCGCTACGTAATATAAAAGCGCAGTTAGAGAGTAATTAATAACCGCTTTAACCACTAAACACTCTGCGATTGTATGTTAAGTATGCAATCGCACTTTCTTTTTTGATTATCCCTTGAATAATAGAATAAAAGTAGCGATAATCTCAATCGCGCCAACCAAGGCCCTCAATGGTAGTCTTATTGGTCCTCTCGCAACACTAGCAGGCGAACCTGGTCAGGCCCGGAAGGGAGCAGCCACAGTTTGTGACGTGTGTGCCGAGATGTGGCTGGTAAGACTGCCACCCAAATTCCTCATTTGGGTGTATTAAAATTCCATTTTTTAATATTTCTTATTTATATTATTCGTACACTAATTCTAGATCATACCTACTTAGCTAAATTTTTACCTTTATAGACAATAGCTAATGAGTGAGCAATAAGTGGGCGATTGCTATATTATTAGGGCTTTTAGGGGGATGCGCTAACCTTTTTACCTCTGTATTTTTTTGATAGCTCTGAATTTTTATTTGGTCAGACGTTTGTAATACTCAGTTTAGTGTTTGCTGGGCTTCGTTATTCCCTCCTTAGTTTAGCTATTGTCACTGGTTTTTTATTTTATCGCTGGGGGCATAGCTGGGCCAGTGTTGCTTATGTGCTTGAGCTGTTTTGGCTTTATACCTTTTGCTTAAAGCGTTCTAAGCCAATACTTCCTTTAGGTGCAGTATTTTGGTTTTTAGTCGGCTTACCACTGGTGTGGGTTTTGGGTCACTTTGTTATAGGCCTTCCTTGGCTCACGCTTGTTGTGGCTGCCTCAAAATACTTTATCAATGCCATGATAGCGTTAGCTTTGGTCGACTTAGTGAGTGTGTTTGTTACCCACGCAAGCCGGGCTTATCAAGGGCAGCCTCTGGCCCGTATATTAAGTTATGTTGTCAGTATCATTATTGTTTTGGTGGTTTTGATCACCAGTGTCTTTTTGGTTAATCAGCATTACTCGCGCTTAGAATACGAAGTAAATACGCAACTTAAAGAAAAATCACGCTCGATCAGTGCCCAGCTTAGTGACTATTTGTTGTTTCATAAAATGCAATGGTAATAACCAGTGATGCAATGAGTGCCGGAGCACCAATACAGCAGCTTGAGCGGCTAATGGCTTTATGCCCTGGTTTTGCAACTAGTCTGTATGCGAGCTCCGAAGGTTATGTTGAGAAAAGTATACCCAGTGAATTGCTCAGTGGTTTAAGCCAGAGTCAGCGTTATGTTAATGATCGTCCTTATTTCGCTCAAGCTAGATCAGTTAGAGCGGTTTATTCCCAATTTATTTGAGTATAAAGGGGATTTACTTGTTCTTGATGCCGATAAAAAAATAGTATTTAGCTCGTTAAGTCAGTTTACGGTGCTGACTGATTTTAAGCAGCAGGATCTTAGTATCCAACGTTTTAGTGGTAATCAGCTTTTTCGCTCAAACGATAACGAGGTGTACCATACAAATCAGTATGTTTACGACACTACAGGGTGGCAGGTTATATCGCTCTACAATCGTAAATATTTAAGCTTGGTGGTAGTGGATTCTTGGTTGCCCACTATGTTGCTGGGGCTATTTTCTATTGCACTGGTGGTATTATTTATCTATAAATTTACCCATTTGCTGGTTAAACCCATCATAGAGTTAACTCATTTAATTAACAGCTTTAGTAAAACTAAAAAACACGTATTTAATACAGACTCTAGTTGGTACGAAATACTGCAATTACAGCAACAATTTGAAATGTTGAGTAATGCATTTCAGCATTCAATCAAAAGTTTGCAAGCCTCTAATGTAAAAAATGAAGACCTTAATAAACAACTTAGCCAATTTAATCAGCAATTAGAAGATAAAGTAGCAGAACAAACAACTGAGCTAACACAAGCAGTTAAACTCGCTAATGAAGCAAATATCGCTAAGTCACAATTTTTAGCTAATATGAGTCACGAACTTCGCACACCTATGAATGGCATATTAGGTATGGGAGAGGTTTTGCTTCGAGATCAGTCTTTAAGTAATGAACAAAAAGAGTTGTTGCTCACGCAGCAAAAAAGCTCAAAAAACTTGCTTAATATTCTTAACGATATTTTAGATTTTTCTAAAATTGAAGCAAATGCCATGGAGCTAAATAGTAGACCCACGCAGCTAGCTCCATTTATCGAAAATATACGCTCTTTATTTACGCCGATTGTTAGTACTAAAGAGGTGGAATTTAGCATAATTCAAACCACAAATTTACCACTGTACATTAGTGTTGATGAATTACGCTTAAATCAGGTGATTATTAATTTACTCTCTAATGCGTATAAATTTACAGAGCAAGGCTTTGTGCGATTATCGTTCGATTATAACGGTAATAAACTTCAGGTTAGCGTTGAAGATAGCGGTATTGGTATTGCAAAGGCACAGCAATCATTATTATTTAGTGAGTTTACTCAAGCTGATGTTGGCGTTGCTCGCAAGTATGGCGGAACAGGGTTGGGGCTGGCTATTTCTCAAAAGCTGATAAAGATGATGGACGGTGAAATTCATTTACACAGCGAAGAGGGTAAAGGTAGTACGTTCACCTTTAGTATTAGTGCGCCAGAATCAGCAGAGGCTCCCTCAAAGTTACCTAAAAAAACAGCCTCGCAGCCCAGTCTTTTGGATAAACGTATACTGTTGGTAGAGGATAATGCGATTAACCGACAGGTGATTGCAAAAATGCTTGAGCCTACTAAAGCGAGTTTAACAATGGCTGAAGATGGCTTAAAGGCGCTTGAAGTCTTGAAGAATCAGTCGTTTGATTTGATTTTAATGGATTGCCAAATGCCCAATATGGATGGCTATGAATACACTCGCGCGATTAGAACCAATGAAATTAAAAGCGGCTTACGAGTACCTATAGTGGCGATCACTGCAAATGCTTATGAAGAAGATAAGCAGCGCTGTTTAATTGTTGGTATGGATGACTTTATAGCCAAACCCATTAATAGCGATGATTTATATACAGTGATTGGTAATTTACTCAGTTGAGCAGCAGTTGAAGAGCACACAACATAGATCACGGTTAGTATGCTAAGTGGCCGAGGCGTGCTCGGCGACTCATATTATATTTTTTTGGTCAGCCACATACCGCCAAGTACGGAAGCAAAAAATAACCAAAACTCTGTTTTAAGTGATACCAGTTGTACAAGCCCGGGGCCCGGGCACACGCCGCTTAAGCCCCAACCTAAACCAAATAAAATAGAGCCAGTAATTAACCGCGTATCGACCTTTTTTAAATCGCTAAGGCTTAGTTTGTCGTTAAACACCGGCGTGCCTTTTTTAGTGAGCCAAAACCATGCGCCCATCATAATGGTCATTGCAACAGCCATAACAATAATTAAGCTACCGTCCCATTGTTGATTAAAAGTGAGAAAGTTAAGCACTTTATCTGGGTTGGTCATGCCACTAATAATTAGTCCCAAACCAAATACAAACCCTAAAATAAGCGTAATAATTGCGTGCATGATTTACCCTACTAAATTAGCGGTGATAATGGCGATTGCCATAAACGTACAGGTTGATACCCATGAACGGGCCGAAAAGCGAGACATACCACATACGCCGTGACCACTCGTGCAGCCATTCGCTAACGTGGTCCCCGCACCGACCAAAAGCCCTGCAATAATAATCATCCAAGGCGATAAGTTTAATTCGCCTACTAACAGCTCAGGGGCAAATAATTGTATAAATACACCTGCTAGTAATAACCCCATCACAAAACACAGTTTCCAACGAGAAGCTGCTGCCAGTGGATTAAAAATTGATTTTATAAGCCCTGAAATTCCCGCTACTTTACCAAATAAAACCAGTAATAACGCGCAGGCTAGACCAATTAAACCACCGCCAATAGCCCCAGATAGTGGTGTGAATTCGGTTGTCATCGTTTAAATCCTCCAAGCAAGGGATAAACCCAATCCTGATTGTTCCATTGAAATTGATAGTTGTTGATTAGGCGCTAAATAGTTTGCACCTGTTACATTTTTAGAGGGTGAATAAAAAGCCATTGCGTTAAATTGCACCGCGTCACTAAGCGCATGACTAATGCCTGCTGTAAAATGCCATTCTTGCACACCGGGCGCTAAAATATTAAATAAAATGTCAGATGATGGAATGGGTTGCTCAGTATAAGAAGCACCAAACCTAATTTTTTGTTGCTCAGTGCGTTGCCATTGATAACCCAGTTTATAAATACTCATATCGTGCCAACCAAAGCCTGCTCCGGCTTCAGCCCCTAGTGGCGCTGACATTAAATTAGTAATAGGGTTGGCGATACTTTTTACTTCACTGTAATTTATTTTTTGCCAATCAAACACCACTTGGTGCGATGGTAAAAACTGCCAGGCGGTACCGATCTGAATAGAGCTTGGTAAATCAAACCCGCCTTGCTCTGCAAACAGAGGCCGCTGTAACGGTCAAATTCATCCAGAGACACTGATGAACGGTAACTGGCGCCCCAGCTAAATGACGAATTAATAATGTGGCTGATCCCAAGTTGCATTCCAATGCCTGTGCTGGTATCAACGCCATTATTAGACAGCGCCTCTGGCTTTTGCGAAAAGGCGGCAAAATTTGCCAAACCTTGTGCTTCAAATTGTTGCACTACATAAATAGCAGAAACACCTAGGCGTATTTGTTCATTTAATTGATAGCTCATGGTTGGACTGACAAATAACCGTTTTAAGTCAACACCAGTGGTGCCGCCATAAAATGTGCCTTGAGGGGCAGAAGCAGCCACATATTCTGTGTTCATTCCGCCGTTACCGTAAACTAATAGGCCAATATTAATGCGCTCATTTAATTGATGGCCAATAGCAAATTCGGGAATTGCAAATAAGCTGTTATCACTTTTTTTGGTTGTTGCGTCCAAATACAGTGCATTGGTAAAGTATTCATCGACCTTTGCAGCGGTGTAGTTACGCTCAGGAGCAAATAATTCTATGCCTACCGACATTTGCGTGCCATTAGCTGAAAAAGTAGCCGGGTTATTTGCACCCGACATTAACTCTTCTGATAACGCTACACCAGCACCTGCCATGCCTTTGTGAGTCATACCGTAGCCATGAGTAAAATAGCCATTCGTTGCAAATACATTAAATGTGCTTAACGCAGAGGTGAAAATAAGGCCCGAGAGTAACTGTTTTTTCATTTAAATTGAGACTAAGTAGAGAAAGTTGGCGAACAATAGCTAACTTTTTATATTCTAAAAAAGAACTTTAAAAGATTATATATACTAAAAAGCATATTGTTTGTGGATGAGGAACAAGCAAATAAAAGGGCTTACAAAGGAGAGATAAATACGTTGGAGTAAAATAGCATTTTTAAGCGCTATTTTACTCCAGCCAAGTAATTTACATTGACTCTAATTTCATACCGCGTGTCTCTTTAATGTATTTAACCACAAAGAACACACTAATAAACGCCGAGAGAGTGTAAAAGCCATAGGCGCCTGCTAAACCAATACTACCTAGCATAATCGGGAAGGTCATAGTAATAGCAAAGTTAGCTATCCACTGCGCACTGGCAGCAACTGCAAGCGCTGCACCACGGATGCGGTTATTAAACATTTCGCCAAGCAGTACCCACACAATTGGGCCCCAGCTTAAACCAAAAAATACCACAAACAGGTTAGCCATTATTAAAGCAAAGGTACCCATATTTTCGCTAAGTGCTAACTTGCCCGCTTCATCAAGGCCTGCACTGCCAAAGGTGTAGGTAAGTGCACTTAAACTAATAAACATACCTATACTACCTACCAATAATAGTGGCTTACGTCCCACTTTATCAACTAAAGCAATGGCAATAAAGGTCGATAAAATATTAGTGGTACCCGCAAGCACGTTTATAAACAGTGATTGTGATTCGTCAAAACCAGCGGCTTGCCAAAGCTCTGAACCGTAATAAAATACCACGTTAATACCAACAAATTGTTGAAACACTGACAAGGCCACACCCACCCAAACAATAGGGTGTACCTTTTTACTGCCATCGATAAATAAATCGCGAATACTTGGTTTTTTATCGCTTTGCAGAGACTGCTTTACGTCATTGATTTGCGCATCAGCATCATCGTCTGAAATTTTATTAAATACAGTTTTAGCGTGTTTAAGCTTGCCTTGTGCAACTAAGTAGCGCGGTGACTCAGGGATAAACAAGACCCCAATTAAAAATAAGCCTGCAGGAACCAGTTCAGCCCAAAACATCCAGCGCCATGCAGCTAAGTCTAACAGTAAAATACCCTCGGCACCGCCTGCGGCATTAGCAATTAGGTAGTTACTTAAAAAGGCAGCAAACAGACCCAGCACAATAGCAAGCTGCTGCAGTGTTGCTAAACGGCCGCGTAAGCTGGCAGGTGCTACTTCTGCAATATAAGCCGGCGCTAAAACAGATGCCGCACCTATACCTAATCCACCAAATAAGCGGTAAAAAATAAACTCAGCTGAGCTATCAGCAATGCCAGAGCCAAATGCACTGATAGCAAATATAAGTGCAGTGACAATCATAATAGCGCGACGGCCAAATTTGTCAGCTAATGGGCCAGCAGCTAAAGCACCCAGCGCACAACCAAGTAAAACAGAGGCAACATTAAACCCTGTTGCTACACTGCTTGAGTTAAATGTATTACCTAATGCCGATACGGTGCCATTTATAACGCCTGAATCAAAACCAAATAAAAAGCCACCAATGGCGGCAACAGCCGATATAAAAATAACGTATAAAAGTGAGCACTTTGTCTGTGCGCTTTGCTCACCTTTAGCTGCATGCTGTGTTGTCATGTTGTTCAATCCTAATTTTTATTATGTGTAATGAAGTTAAAGTACCACTAATAATTTGCGGGCAACCTTAGCACAGAGTAATCACGCTAAAAAAGATATTTCAATAGTAATACGTATGCATAAAAAATTTTTATTGGGTTGATAAAAATAATGAGATGCTAGATACTGTTTTTATATACAGTGCAGGCGGTTTTTATGAGAAAAGAGTTACCAGCAAAATATTATTTGGCACATTTTAAAGAGCTAATAGGCTTTGTGAGTGATAAATGTATGCATTTACTTGAGCAAAAGCACATTACATTTATTAATAAAATAAACACACTCGACGAGCAAAGCCAATGCATGCTAGCACGTATCTATTCTCGTAAACCTTATTTAGTGCAAGCTCAGTCATTAAACTATGAAGAGATTATTTCGCCTTATCAGGCACTTTTTAATTTAAAAACAGCTGGGTTAGTCTGTGAACCCTCACAAGCAGACGCTAAGCAACTGCTTAGTCATTTAACAAAGCCGGCCTTAATTGAGTTGTTAGCTCAACAAGAGCTGCCACCATTATTTAAAAAAAGTGCGGCTAAAAGTTGTTTAGTTGAAGTCGCTATTTCATTTTTTGAATCTAAGCCAGAGCGTCTTTCGCATTTGTATAATCAGTACGTGATCAATAATAGAGAAGAGTATTACGAGTATTTTGAATTTTTGTATCTTGGCAGGCTCAGTGCCGGTGATGTTAATCATCAAAACCGGTTTGTACTAAGAGATTTAGGGGTAACTCCTGTTAGGCAAGGGCATAATGAAAGTTTGTCTCGCTTTGACTCAATTGAGGAAGCGCAATCTAACTATGTGTTAAACCGTTTTCGGTTAGCTGTTAAAAACGCGAAAGATGACAATGAAAATGAGACGCTAGCAAAACAGTTAATAAATGAATTAGCAGTAGGAGTTATAGCTCGAGAGCTAAAGAATAAGTTATTGGTCATACTTTATAAGCAACTAAAAACAACTAACCCTGTATTAGCGTTTGATGTACTTAATGCCTGCGAAGACGATGCGCACGCACTAGAAATTCAAATAAGAGAGCAATACCGTTTAGGCAATAAAGAATGGGTAAAGGCGCAACTTGAGAAAATTATAGAAAATCCGCTCACCGATGAGTTATTGTACTTTGCGGATGACTTTTTAATGCGAAAATTTAACAAGCAAACACGCTCACGGCTTAGTGAAATGTTAGCCAGTACACGCTGTATTATAGAAGTTGATGAGCTTTACCGTGGCGATGTTGAGTTAGGTGTAAGTGAGCACTACACTCGTCAAGGCAAACACGTTTTTTATACTGAAAATACGTTGTGGCAAAGCTTATTTGCGCTGGTTTTTTGGCAAGAGCTCTTTATTGAAACCCCAACACCACCTTGTAACGAATTTGATATTTTCCCGCAAGCGTTAAAAACAGACACATTTTATATAAATCAATCCTCACAAATAGAAGCGCGGCTAGCTGCGTGTAGTAGTGCCCAGAAATTGCTGCGTTTAGTGTGTGACCATGCCGCGAAGTATTATGAGCAACCAAATGGCTTATTTAGGTGGCACAAAGATGTATTAAAGCCAGTAGAGATGCTTATATTAAATAGCCCAATAACGGCTTTACTTCAGCATTTAAAAAATATGGCAAAAAACTACCGACAGCTAAAAGATGGTTATCCCGATTTAATGATTGTTGATAACAATAGCGTTCATTTTGAAGAGGTAAAAGCGCCCGGAGACAAGCTTAAAAGAAACCAACTAGTGAGTATTGAAAATTTAAAAAACAGTGGTTTTAAAGTCAATATTGCAGCGGTAAACTGGTATGTAGACCCTAACCGTATTTATAGTGTGGTAGATATTGAAACTACAGGAGGCCTCAAAGGCGGTAACCGCATTACCGAAATTGGTATTGTTAAAATACAGCAAGGCAACATCATTGATACATGGACTACGCTGATAAACCCAGAGCGGCCCATCCCTCGTTTTATTACCAAACTAACCGGTATTAACGATGCCATGGTAAGCAATGCGCCCATATTTAGCGATATTGCAGAGCCGTTACTGAATCAGCTCTCAGGCAGTATTTTTGTGGCGCATAATGTTAATTTTGATTATGGCTTTATTAAAAAAGAGCTTGAGAGGGTGGGAATTAATTTTAAAATGCCAAAACTGTGTACAGTCGTTGAATCACGCAAAGCATTTAAGGGATTAAAGTCATACTCACTCGGTAATTTATCGGCACACTTTAATTTAGATTTAACCAATCATCACCGTGCATTAGACGATGCCAAAGCGGCCGCGCAGTTATTGCTACTAGTTCAACAAACAGACAGCCAGTGATAAATTTGAGCCAGTTAAATGTATTGTACTTAAAGTAGTAAAGTAGCTTGGGTATAAACACAGGGTATTAAAAATTAGGTTTATCTATTTTTAAATGGGTGATTAAAACTGCGCTAATAAAATAATCGCTGTAAGCTTTACAATCCCATGATAATGTTAAATTTATGCTAACATATTTTAGGGCGGGTGTTTTAAAAGTGGTGTATGTTTCTGGGCAAAAACAATAATAAATTAAGGATAATAATGAATCATCGACAATTGAGTGCCACTTTGCTGATATTGATGGCTTTAATAACTGGCTGTAATTCGTCACCAATAAGTCTTTACAGCGATAATACCATGAAGAAAAAAGAATATAATGGTGTTAAGGCATACAGAAAAGGGCAATATTTAGAGCAATAACTAAGCTTAGTATGGGGTGGTTGGGTGTTGCTGCACAAGCAGGCGTTGAAAATTGGTCACAACAATATGATACTTTTTATACTGCTGCGACAACACACGAGAAGCAACAAATAGATGCAATTGTGGCCGTTTATATTGAGCAGTTTAGTGTTAAAGCTCAAAACATGACCTGCCGTAGGTCAACATCACCGAGACGAACATTCGGCGAAATTAAAATTGATTGTAATAAACACGATGGTGTTGTCACCGTTCATGAAATACAAACAATAGAGTAAAGCTAGTTACTAACTAGCTTTTTCTCAAAGTCACTTTTTACGATATCGAGCGCTTTTAATACTTCTTCGGGCTCTACGTCGTGTTGCTCTAATATCATAATTAAATCCACAGCAAGTTTTATGTGTGTAGGGGCGTCTTCTAGCGGGTTACTCATTAATATCTTTCTTTTTAGCAATCTGATCAATCGCAAAATTAATAGCAAGTTCAACGCGTTGCTGCATATCTAAACGATCTGTTTGAGTTAAATAAAATGCCATATCTACATCGTATCGAATATAACGTGGGGGTAATTGATTGAGTACGGTACAGCAAAAGTCAGCCATTACATCGTCGTTGTAACGTTCATTAAGTTTACGTTTTTCTATTTCTTCTAAAACGAGTTTTTCGTAAAAATTGTGTATGTCGTCATCTAATCGCATATTCCAGTCACTTTTTGTTATTGTCTTTAATGAGTCTATACCAAGGACTGTTATAAATCGAGAGCCGCTTTAAATAGTTGTTTATGGACACTGACTAAATCATTAATGTTACGCTGATAACCACCACCTAAAGCACACATAAGCGGGATGTTTCGCTGCTTACATAAGTTAAGAACGGCAAAGTCACGCGCGTATACGCCAGCCAAAGAAACATCAAATAAGCCGAGTTCGTCTTTGGTATAAATATCGGCGCCCGCATTATATAAGATAATATCGGGCTGGTGGAGGCGAACACATAACTCAAGAGCTTGCTCTAGTGTTGTTAAATACTCTGCATCTGTGGTGTTTGCAGGTAAGCCAAAGTCATAGGTTGAGTGCTGTTTTTGCCGAGGAAAGTTTTGTTCACAGTGAATTGAGCAGCTAATTATCTGCTCGTGCTGTTGGGTTATTTGCGCGGTACCGTCACCTTGGTGTACGTCACAATCAAATATTAATACGGTGTCGGCTTGCTCCGTTGCAATAAGATGCGCTGCCGCAATGGCTAAATCATTAAAAATACAAAAGCCACTGCCGTAATTGCTATAAGCATGGTGGTACCCGCCACTTAAATTAGCCGCTAAACCACTTTTAAGTGCATTCTCAGCTGCTTGAATACTGGCACCAACAGAATAAAGGGTTCGCTCGACTAGTTCAGGTGAGTGCGGAAACCCCATTTTCTTAACCGCTTTGTCAGTTAACGAGCCATTTAAAAAATCTGCGATGTACTCTGAGCTATGACACAATTTCAATTGCGCTGTTGTTGCTGGCGAAGGTGATATAAATTGTGTGTAGCCTAAACGCTCTATTTCATGCTTAAGCTGCTGATACTTTTTAATTGGAAAGCGATGGCGCTCAGGTAACTCTAATTGCGAGTACAGAGGGTGATAAAAAAGCTGCATTAGCGTAGCTGTTGTTTTTCTACTTGTTGAATTTTGTCTTCGGTGGCAGAAATTGCTTTTCTACAACGGCCGAGTCGAGCATGAGTGGTTAAAATTTCTTGATTAAGCTTTTGCGCTTGCGCTGGTGATGCTTTTTCCATTTGCAATTTACGCTCTTCAATCATTAATACCAGGCGGCGTTCAAACTCATGGTTTTGTTTAAGTTCATCATATAACTCATGGGATGATTGCATGATTTTTTGCACTGCTTGTTTGTAAATAGGCTGTTTGGCACGAGGCTTATAATGACTTTTGTTTTCTTTCACCCAAATAGGGGTCGATTTAATTACATTAAAGACCGCTTGTACCTGGCTGGCAATGCGCTCAAGTGCATAGGTGTAGGCATGACGGTGTTCGCTCGGTGGTAGGCTGGCTATTTCATCTTCTATTTCTACTACATAGTCGGCTAAGTTCATGCTTTTGGTACTAAATACGCCTCTGTCAAATAAGCTCGGCTGTGCCTGCATATACCGGTTTTTAGCAAATAATTTTGCTTTATCAAATTGCTCTGCCTGTTGCTTAAGCGTAGCAACTTGTTGGCGTAGTTTGTCTAAAGCAGCAGATTGCATGTTAAAAGTATGCCTCGTAAATTAGTTTTAACGCTAAAAGTATAACCATAGTATTAAATACTGGGCGAATAAATTTACTGCCAAAACGAATAGCTGAATGTGCGCCAAACCATGCACCAAGCATGATAAAGAAGCCCATTGTAATTCCCAGTAAAAAGTTAACATGGCCAAGTGCAACAAAGGTGATCAGCGAGATAAAGTTAGAAACAAAATTCATTGAACGCGCCAAACCACAATTAAGTAGCAAACTCATTTTATAAAGCATACCGTTTGAGGCAGTCCAAAAAGTTCCCGTTCCAGGACCAGCTAAACCATCAAAAAAACCTAGGCTTAATCCTTGTAGCCACTGTTTTACTTTTATTGTGCGGGTTAATTTAGGCAGATCATCACTTTGTGTGGTACTTAAATTACCAAACAAGCTGTAGCAAGCCACTAAAATAATAATAATGGGTAAGAGTTTATTTAAAAACTCAATGCTTAAATGATCAACAATAAGTGTGCCTAACAAAGCACCTATGGCGGTAGCTATAATAGAAGCAAACCAAAATCGTGGGTTAAATAACTGTTTTTTATAATAGGTAATACTGGCGGTTAACGAGCCAAAACTGGCGGCCAATTTATTAGTGCCGAGCGTCAAGTGAGGAGGCAATCCCGCCGTTAACAGTGCTGGTACAGTAAGTAATCCACCGCCGCCAGCAATAGCATCAATAAAGCCCGCTAAAAGTGCAACGCCACATAAAATAGCCCAAGTTGTTGGGTCGAGTGCAAGTTCAAACATC
Organism: Pseudoalteromonas sp. 2CM36K; assembly: GCF_023161865.1. Classification (NCBI taxonomy): domain Bacteria; kingdom Pseudomonadati; phylum Pseudomonadota; class Gammaproteobacteria; order Alteromonadales; family Pseudoalteromonadaceae; genus Pseudoalteromonas; species Pseudoalteromonas sp. 2CM36K. The sequence continues at coordinate 9,830 of NZ_JALNTK010000003.1, read as the reverse complement.
AGTAATCTATTTGTCTTTTAAAAGGTGGTAAGGTGTCAAGCATGGCTTTGCCATATCGTTTGGTGACTAGGCGTCTATCTAAAATAGTTATTGTGCCTGCATCACTTTCTTTGCGCAGCAGTCTACCACAGCTTTGTACCAATTTCTTTGCTGCGTCTGGCACGGTTATCGATAAAAACGGATTACCGCCTTTACTTTGCACAAACTCTGCTTGTGCTTCTTCTATTGGCGAGGTGGGCACCGCAAACGGAATTTTGGTAATAATCAGGTTTTCTAAATACTTCCCAGGTAAATCAAGCCCTTCAGAAAGGCTTTGGGTGCCAAATAAAATACTGCCTTTGCCTTCATCAATATTTTTAGTATGTAATTTGAGTAAAGTTTCTCGTGACATTTCACCTTGTACTAATAAGTTAAAACCTTTTGTTCTAAGAAACTTACTTACATGGTCCATTTGCCAGTAAGAGGCAAATAACACTAAGTTGGCTTTTTTTGTGTTTAGATAATCGGGTAATGTTTTAGCAATATGATCGCTAAATTCTTTATCTGTTGGCTCTATACTTGAGGCCGGAATGCGTAAAGTGGCTTGTTTTGGGTAGTCAAACGGAGAGGGGACTTTAATGAATTTTACCCCTTCCTCTTTGGCAAGGCCGCTTTCATAGGCAAAATGATCAAATGAACCGAGTGCGCTCAAGGTGGCTGAACATAACACGGCTCCAGCACATTCGCTCCACAGCTTATCTTTTAAATAGTAACCGACCTCAATGGGGCAGTCGCTAAGCAAGTGATCATGATGGCTTTTATATTCAAGTCGTTTTATCCAACGCGCATGCGGTGTGCCTTCACCTTTAGTGGCGTAACTAAACCATAATTTATTAAGTTGCTCTAATCGGTTTATGTATTGCCCACTTTCAGCCAGAATGGGGTCGGCAATATAAGGTTTAATATCACCGTCGCTTACATCTTGGGTGAGGGTGTCGTGCATTTTATTTAAACACCGTAAAGCATCAAGCGTAGCCTCACTAATGTCTTTTGCCTTAGCGTGTAACGATTTAGGTATTTCACCATGTTCAAAGCGATAGGTATCGTCTTTTGAATATTCAAAATCAGCGTTGTCGAGTATATCGCGCACCACTTTTAAATCTTTGTTAGCATCGTTAACGCTATCGCATAACTTAAAGTTTTGCCCAATACCTTTTTGACCCACTAACACTTTGGCCATTTTGCCACTAAATTTAGTGAGTTTGTCGAGCCAATCTATCGTGCCTTTTATTGTAGCCGCAGCAGATGAAAAATCCCGGGTAATATGCGCAAGGTGATGCGCTTCATCGATTACATAAATGGTGTTGTCGGGCTCGGGTAAAATTTTTCCGCCCCCTAAGTCTAAATCGGCTAACAGTAACGAATGGTTTATAACCAATACATCCATTTGCATTAACTGCTGGCGAGCCAGTTGAAACGGGCATGTTTGGTGTGCTTTCATCTGGCGTTGGCAAGCATGCTTATCGCAAGCAATGAGCCCCCATACCCTATCAGGAATGGTATCGGCCCAGCTGTCTCTATCGCCTTGCCATTTTTTATTGATATAGGCATCGTAAAGTTGCTTTAAGCATTGAGTTTCCATATCACTTAATGGCGATGTAAGGGTAGGCATAAACTCCATTTGAGTTTGGCTATCGCTGTTTAGCGCATTATGAAGTTTGTGTGCACAAATATAACGTTGGCGGCCTTTTACTAAATCAAATTTAAAATCGAGCCCTGAGTGCTTTTTAAAAAACGGCAGCTCTTTAGCGATTAATTGCTCTTGCAAAGCCACAGTAGCTGTGGAAATAACCAATTTCTTTTTTTGTGCTAATGCCAGTGGTAGAGCGCCTAGGCAGTAAGCTAATGACTTTCCGGTGCCTGTGCCTGCTTCAATAACACAAATACGTTGTTTTTTATGGTATTCACCGGCTAATGTTTTGGCGATTTCAGCAACTAAATAGTTTTGACTACTGCGAGGGCGGTAATCGGTTAGGTTATTTGCAACATGCTGGTGTACTTGTCTAATTGTTTTTTTAAGTGAGCTCGATAGCATGTGATGATTAACCTAAAATATGTATATAATTACAGTGTATATATTAAGTGGGATCGAACATTGACACAAGCAATCTATCAGGGCTTTATTTTATCAAGGCAACAATACGCGGCTAAAAATGCACAAGGTATTACTTTGTGCTATTGGCTAAGCTCTGATCAGGGCCCACTTAAAGTTATTATTGAAAACCAGCAGGCAGTGTTTTTCATCCCATTGTCAGCGCAACATACTGCAAATACTTTACTCGCACAGGCAAATATAAAAGCGCAATTTAATAAGGTTGAGTTGTGCCATTTTAGTGGCAGCGAGTGTGTGGCTTGTTACTTCAACGACATACATAGTTTATATACTGCGCGAACTCTACTAGAACAAGCAATGCCAATTTATGAGGCCGATGTACGCCACAGCGACCGCTTTTTAATGGAGCGCTTTATTAAAGGAGGTGTGTGGGTAGCGGGTAACGCCAAAGCTCAAAACGGCTTTATTGAAATTAGTGACGCAAAGTTAAAAGCAAACACCGATTATACGCCAACGCTTAAGTCTGTTTCTTTGGATATAGAATGCAATGGCGACGGGGTGTTATTTAGTGTTGCACTGGTGGGAAATGGTCTAGATTGCGTATTGATGATAGGTGAGCCGCAGCTGCAGAGCGACTCGACATTTGAAATAGACTGGTGCTATGACGAAATTAACCTACTTACCAAGCTGCAGCAGTACATTATAAATAATGACCCCGATGTTATTATTGGTTGGAATGTCATTGATTTTGATTTTAGTTTATTGCAAGAACGCGCAGAGGCGTTAGGGCTTACTCTAAACTTTGGCCGAGATAATCAACCTTTATATATTAATAAGGGTCATTACACCCGATTAACGCTCCCAGGGCGTTGCGTAATAGATGGCATTGATACATTAAAAAATGCGACTTACCGATTTGACAGCTTTTCGTTAGCTAATGTTGCAGAGCGTGTGCTTAACGAATCTAAATTAATAAAAACCGATAACCGATTATCTGAAATTGTACGCCAATTTAATGAAGACAAGCTCGCTCTTGCTGCTTATAACCGCCAAGATTGTATTTTGGTTAATCAAATTTTCGAAAAATTAAAGTTATTTGAATTTGCCATAGTCAGAACCCAAATAACAGGGCTCGAACTGGAACGCATGGGTGGCTCGGTTGCCGCATTTACAAACTTATACTTACCGTTATTACACCGCAGTGGTTATGTTGCCCCCAATTTAGGCGATCATGGGCTCTCATTTGAAAGCCCCGGTGGCTATGTGATGGAGTCGACTCCAGGGCTGTATAAAAACGTTTTGGTACTTGATTTTAAAAGCTTATACCCTTCAATTATGCGTACGTTTTGTATTGACCCGCTAGGTTTAATCGCAGGGTTAAATGCACCAGAGCATGCGGTTGAAGGATTTAATCAGGCGTTATTCTCAAGAACGCAGCACCACCTGCCAAAATTAATTGAGCACCTGACACAAACTCGCCAAGAAGCAAAAGACACTAATCAACCCATGCTCTCGCAAGCGATTAAAATTATTATGAATAGCTTATATGGCGTACTCGGCTCTAAGGGTTGTCGGTTTTACGATCCGCGTTTATCGAGTTCCATTACTTTGCGTGGCCATGAGATAATGCAAACAACCCGTAAATGGATAGAAGCGCAAGGCTTTGAGGTGATATATGGTGATACCGACTCTACGTTTGTAAAACTTAGTGAAGATACCAGTCCTGAGCAATGCAACGAAATTGGCTGCCAACTTGTTCGACATATCAACGAAAAGTGGCAAGTAGATTTAAAGCAGCGTTATGGTTTAAAAAGCTATTTAGAAATTGAATTTGAAACCCATTACAGTCCATTTTTTATGCCAACTATACGAGGTAAAAAAACAGGTTCTAAAAAACGTTATGTTGGTCAAGTAACAAAAAACAATGAAAAAAAGTTGGTCTTTAAAGGTATGGAAACAGTTCGCAGTGATTGGACTGAGTTTGCACAAGAGTTTCAAACACAGTTATTCGAGACTTTATTTACCGATAACTTCGAAATACAGCAACTGCACAATATAATAAACAGCTACACGCAAAAACTTTATAATGGTGAGTTCGACCGTAAATTAGTATATAGAAAGCGGTTAGGGCAGCACCTTAACGATTACATCAAAAGTATTCCTCCTCATGTTCAAGCTGTTAAAAAATACAAAGCGAATCATCCTGAGTTTGAAATAAAACGCGGGCAGGTGATTGAATATGTATACGCAGTAACCGGCGCTGAGCTTTATACCGGTAAAAACATTCTGAACTACCCACTGTACATCCAAAGGCAGCTCGACCCTGTTGCGCAAATGATATTAAGCGCATTAAACACACCAACCGAGTCTACCCAAGCTACATTATTTTAACTTAGTCATGAGGTAAATAGGCATTTTATAGGTTGTTTTTCGATATTAAGTTTCTACTTTGCATAAAAATTGTAAAAGTTAACATTTGTGATCTTGGTTACATATTTATTCAAAAGCACTACAAAATAAAAATCTAACTAAAGTAAATAATTCCCCTTTAAATCAGTGGTTTGTTTTTTTGTGGCTGGGTTTTTTATAAATTAGGTTCGAAAAAGAGCTTAAAAAACGAAACAAAAAAACGTAAAAATGATAACGAGAAGTCACTTAAAGTATTTTTAAAGTTAATTTAATGTTGACTGACTTGTATTCATAGTATTATCATCTGGAGCATGATCACAATTTAGTTAACAAAAGTGGTCAAAAATAAAAAAACAAATAGTATTCTAGGGAGAATCAAATGTTAAATAATAAAGTTTCAAAAGCAGTTCGCTTAGCGATCGCTTTTGGTGCAGCTTCTACTGCTGCTTTCTCAGCAAGTTCATTTGCTGCAGAAGAAGGCGCAGAAAAAGTTGAACGTATCGAAGTAACAGGTTCACGTATCAAGCAAGTTGATATGGAAACTGCCTCACCAGTGACAGTTATTACTGCAGCTGATATCCAGTTATCTGGTGAAGCGACAGTTGCAGATGTGTTAAATAACTCGTCTGTAAACAGTTTCGGTTCTTGGCGTGGTATGTCAGGTTATGGTTCAGGTGCCGCCGCAACTTCAAATGTTAATATGCGTGGCCTTGGTGCAAACTATACACTTGTATTATTAGACGGCCGTCGTATGCCAGGTACTAGTTCTTCTTCTGGTGCTGCAGCTGATACATCACGAATTCCAATGGCAATCGTTGAACGTATTGAAATTCTTCGTGAAGGTGCATCTGCGGTATATGGTTCTGATGCGGTTGCTGGTGTAATTAACATCATCACTAAAAAAGATTTTAATGGTTTAAACTTCACATATGACACCGAGTTACCTTCAGTTGAAGGTGGTGATACTAATCGTTTCTCTGTAACTGGTGGTTATGCATCTGATAAAGGTAATATCACATTAACTTACGAACACTACAAAGCAGATGCAGTTTATGACCGTGATATCTGGGAATTAGATTCTGAATTATACGGTGCATTTTCGTCTTACAGCTCTGTTCCAAATGGTCAAGGTAAAGACTCTAAAAACTGGTACTCAGCAGACTTATGTGATGTTGCAGATAATACAGTACCAAGTAGCGACGGCCGTTGTTTATATAGTTATGGCGCTGTGACTAAGCTTTTCGCTGACGCAGAACAAGACTCAATCCTTTCAAACTTTAAGTATGAGTTAACAGACGACTTATATTTCCGTGGCCGTGCAAGTGCTTCAATGTCTAAGACTGATGCTCGTTATGCTGGTACACCTGTATCAACTACAAAACCGACTATGTATGCTGATAACCCTATGAACCCATATGGTGAAGATATTTCACTAAGCATGCGTTCAGCTAACTTGGGTAACCGTGATACTCGTGTTGAAATTGCTAACATTGATTTTGTTGGTGGCTTAGTAGGTTATACTGATATTGGTAACGGATTTGACTGGGAAATCAATGCGCAGCGTAGCCGTTCTACAACTGAATCATTTAATCGTAATTTAATTAATGATCCACTTGTACAGTCTCTAATCGATACAGGTGAATACGATATCTTCAATACTACAGGTATGGATTTCGAAACTTGGGATGCACAAATGGCTGATATGTATGCTGGTGCAGCTCACATGGGTACTTATAAAGCAGAGTTCGAAAGCACTCAATTTGACGGTTTAGTCTCTACAACACTTGTTGATAATGAATCATTTACTTTAGCTGGTGTAGTAGGTGCAGAGTTTGAAACAATTGACTTCACTCAGTATTCAGATCCATTATCTGCTTCAGGTAATGTGTCAGGTGGTTCAGGTGGTGATGATGTATTTGCAACACGTGACCGTACTTCTAGCTACTTAGAGCTACAAGCTGCTTTCCCATTCGGTTTAGATTTAAATGCTGCGGTTCGTTACGATAAATATGAGCAAGAAGGTGACGTAGGTGCATCTGTTGTTGCGGGTGAATTCGATAACGTAACTAGTCAACTTGGTGCTGCTTGGCGTATCACTGATGACTTCTTAGTGCGTGCTAGCTGGGGTGAGTCTTTCCGTGCTCCAAACATGGGTGAGATGTTCTCTAGCCAATCTTTAAGCTTCGAAACTAACTACGATACACTTTGGTGTGATAACCAAGGTAACGCTGCAAGCGATACTGTTTACTGTGCGCCAAGTGGTACACAACACAAAACGTGGTTTGGTGGTAACCCAGATTTAGAGCCAGAAGAAGGTGAGTCTCTAACTGTTGGTACAGTTTGGAATGTGACAGATACACTTTCAATGGAAGTTTCATACTACAAAGTAAAAATTGATAACCGTATTGCTGCAATCAGTACAGATCGCTTACTTTCAGATGAAATTGAAAATGGCTCTAATCCAGCTGTTGTGCGTGATGCAGAAGGTAAAATTGATGTAATGTATAGCTTTGACCAAAACATGGCTTCTTTAGAGACGTCTGGTTTTGACTTTAAAGCGAACTACATGCATGAAACTAGCATTGGTGATTTCTCATTACGTGGTGAAGCAAGTTACGTTGAAGAGTTTGTAGAAACCACAGAAGTAGGAGCTGATCCTTTCGATTACTCTGGTCTTCAAGATTACCCAGAGTGGCGTGCAAATATGACGCTTGATTGGAAATATGACAATTTTGGTGCTGCTTGGTCTACTTACTACATTGGTAAACAAGAATCAGGTGCTGAAGAATTTAACAGTCCTTCTTTAGCGCCAGTTGCGAGCTACTTCAAGCATAATGCTCAAGTATCTTATACGCACGATTGGAATGGTAAAGTAACATTTGGTGTGAATAACATTTTCGACCGTGAAGCACCTAAATGGTACGACGGTTTCTACGACTACCGTGATGCTTCTACAGCACTATATGATGTGCTTGGCAGAACAATTTTCTTAAAAGTAGAACAAACGTTCTAAATTAAATTTTAATTTAATTTAGTTATAATTAGAGCTAGCTTATACGCTTAATGCCGATCAGTTAAGAAATATTTAATGATCCATTGACCGTTCTTCTAGTTAGTATATAAAGGCTTCTGAATTGATTCAGGAGCCTTTTTTTTGCAACTCACTACCGCACTTTCTCTTGCCAATGGGTATGCCCCCAAACTCCGAAGGACTAGGACAGCTCAGTGATTTCCTTTGTCCTGAATTTATTAAGCAATGTGCAGAAACTGCAGGTGTTGCAACGATAAGACGCAGAAGATTGCCTGTCGAAATGGCTGTGTGGACAGTCATTTGCATGTCACTTTATCGCGAAGACCCACTGTGGAGTATTGTCAGTAAATTAGGTTTAGCATTGCCCGGTAAAAAAGCGTTAGTTGCGCCAAGCGCTGTGGTACAAGCAAAACAACGCCGTGGCGCTGATGGAGTGAAAGAAGTCTTTGAACAAAGCCAAAAAATGTGGAATAAGGAGGCTAATCATCCCACATGGTGCGGGTTATCTCTCTTAGGCGTTGATGGTGTCATTTGGCGCACACCTGATACCCAAGAAAACCATCAAGCATTTTCAGCTCGGAAAAACCAGCACGGTGATACGGCTTTTCCTCAAGTTCGTATGGTATGTCTTATGGAGTTAACGAGTCACCTGTTAATGGGGAGTGCCTTTGATAGCTGCCGCTCAAGTGAGATGGTACTTGCAGAAGACTTAATCGAAGCAACACCCGATAATTCACTCACGTTATTTGACAGAGGTTTTTATTCTCTGGGCTTACTGAATCGCTGGCATCATGCAGAAAAAAATCGCCATTGGCTCCATTCCATGAGGAAAGGAACCCAGTACGAAGTCGTTCGTAAGCGTCTAGCTAACGACACTCAGCTTGTTTAATGTTCCAAGGTAACAGCGATTCAAGATTATCAGGCTGCTCAATAAGATGCTGTAAACAAGTAGAAATATAATCATGCACTATAAGGTCATTGGCCTTTGCGGTTTCAACAAGGCTATAAAGTATCGCACTGGCATGTGCACCCTTGCTGGTATTTGAGAGCAGCCAGTTTTTTCGCCCTATCACGAACGGTTTTATAGCTTGCGCTGCGCGATTGTTATCAATTTTAAGCCTGCCATCCTCTAAGTAACGTCGGAATTTTTCAAATTGATTTATCACGTAGTTAATGGCTTTACCTAGCGCCATTTTGGGTGGGATTTTATCTTTGTGCTTGAGCAACCATTGATATAACTTGTCAACAATGGGTTTGGCTTTTTGTTGTCTAACAGTGTACTTCTCTGTGGTTGGTTTATCTTTAATGGCTTGCTCAATACCGTAGAGCTTGCCAATAAGATTGAGTGCCACATCCGCTTTACCCGTTTTCTTATTATTCCCTTTCGCTTCGATGAAGTAACGACGTATATGAGCAAGGCATGCAACCAGCGTTGCCTGAGTTTGCTCGTAAGCTTTATAGCCGTCAACGTGAATGTAGCCTTGGTAACCATTTAGGAAATCAACGGCACATTGGCCCGCACGACTATTATGACAATTAAACAGGACAATATTCGTGCCTTCCCTCGGCTTATCATCGCCACAACAATATAACCACATATAGCTGGTTACGTTATCTGCGTTAATGGCGTTTAACGGGGTTTCATCAGCATGAATAACCGCCTGCGATAACAACGCTTCTTTTAAGCGTTGATACACAGGAGACAACAGCTCTGCGCAGCGTAGCATCCAGCTTGACATGGTTTGTCTGCTCAACTCAATACCAATATCGCCTAACAGTGTTTCTTGGCGATAAAGCGGTAAGCCAAACTGGTATTTACAGGTGATTAGTTGACTCAGCAAACTGGCCGTTGCGATACTTTTTGGAATGGGCACTGCGGGCATAGGGGCCGATTTAACCACACAATCAATGCCTTCACGCTCACAGTGACGGCACGCATATTTAGGACTAATGGTTTTGATTACTTTGATATGCGCTGGCACAAATTCTAACGCTTCACTGCTGCTTTTGTGGGTGAATTATAAAGTTTCACCCCATACAATAAAGTATCATATAAAACAATAAAGATTCATACTAAAGGCGCTAGAGTAGTCATACCAAATGCGCCCTTAAAGTTTTTCTATGATTACGAATATGAGTTATAAAGGCTCAGCGAATAGTTACTTAGCCGGCAAACAATTGCCAGCTAAGCTGTGGTGTTAACTCTGTTAGGAGTAGCGCCGTGAATCGCCCCGAGTTCATCGGAGACCAGTTTGTTTAAGTCAGGCCACTTTACCTGACTCGTTTAAATTATCATAG